>JANXTM010000065.1 GCA_025352405.1 Polaromonas sp. | reverse complement strand
CGAATCCGGTTGAGGTAATGCGCGCCCTTCTCCCCAGCCTTGTCTCCAATGATTCGCGTCAGCAAATGGCTGAACCCATCAATGCTTTTCAGGGGAGAGCGAAGGTCGTGCGACACCGAATAGGAGAATGCTTTGAGTTCCTGATTCGCCGCTTCAAGCTGCACGGTACGCTGGCGCACCCGCTCTTCAAGTTCGTTATTAAGCAAACGAATTTCGTCCGTGGCGCGTCCCAGCTCGTGGCTACGCTTTTCAAGTGAACGTAGCTGACGAATCAGCAGGATCGCAAAAGCCAGTATCAGTAAGCCCTGAAAGATGGTCAGCGCAATGCTTATATGCACCTGCCGACGCGCATCGGCATTGCGCCGACTCACGGTTTTTACCATGACTTGGGTAGTCATCAAGGTCATGTCGTGAATGGGTGCGACGAGCGGGTCCATCTCGGTCAACAACTGCACGATCAGGTCCGGCGTCAGGGCGACTTGCGAATTTTCTGACAACGCCGCATCAGCATGGTTAATAAACTGCTTGACCAGCTCGACGGTTTTTGCATGTTCTGGCAAAGGCTCTACAAAAGAGCTGATCCGCATGGATTGCATGACAGTGAGGCGGCTGACAAAAATTTCGTAGCGCTGGCGCAGCGCCTCGGGTTTGACGTCCTTGGGGTACCGTTTTGCCTCGCGCAGCTCGTCGCGAAGCGCGCGATACTCTTGTTCGACCTGGAAGAAAACCCAGGAAATATTTTCTTCGTTGTAAAAAATAGAGTGATCGAGCAGTTTGCTCTGACGAGTTTCTACCCAGCCTATCGCCAAAAACACAGCAATCAGCACGGCCGATACAACACACGCCCAACCGCCTGACGAAATTGAGCGCAAGTCTGGGTGCTTGCCGGCTGCGCTCACTGGATTTCAAGCGTACGAAGTTGCCAGGCTGACCGGCTGTAGTAGCGTGCCGAATGAAGCTCGGTCGCCGTATCAAACGGGTAGACGATGAACAACGGCCCCTTTTCCCGGATCAGCATAGGCTTGTCGTCCAGCAGGCGTGCCAACACCACCTGGAGCTGTTGCGTATCCGCGAGCGGGATTTCAACCTTGAAGTTGTTCAGTGCCACGGCTCTAATTGTGGTGCCCTGCGCGCCTACGGCGGCCAGCACGTCCCGCAGCAGGGGCCCTGTAAACTTCTTTGTTTCCTTGTACCAAGGGCTGCTGGTGGAGAAACTGTACTGGGGCAAGGCTGCCAGCATGTCCATATCAAAGTCGGCTTGATCGGCAACGTTTTTAAGCCGAATGTTGCCGGTGATGGTCAAGATGACCTTGCCCTTGGGCAAATCCAGCGCATGGGCAACACCTGTCAGCAGCAAACTCGCCGAGCCAAGCAGCAAAAATCGGCGACGCAGGGATAAAAACGTGGGCATTTCCGTCCTAGTTTTTCTGGTGAAAAGAAAGCGATTTCTTAAATCAAGCTACGAAACACCCGAGTTTCGCACTAATGCCTTGATTTTGTCAGATTTCTTGGGGATTCGTAGAAACTAATTAACCGGCACGTGATCCTGTCTAGAATGAAAAAAACTATTCATTACAAGGCCGCGGGCGAAATAGCTACGCCGGACTGCGATGCCATCTGTTCGCTGCTTGGATGACTGTTAAAGCCCCAGCATCAATTTTAGGTTCTGCACCGCCGCGCCGGATGCGCCCTTGCCAAGGTTGTCGAGCCGCGCAATCAATACCGCGTGACGATACGTTTCATTGCCAAAAACGCGCAGCTCCATCTTGTTGGTACTGTTCAAAGCCGAGGCGTCAAGCTTGCCGGACTCCGGGGCTTCTTCCACGGTGACCCATTCGCTGCCGGAATAATAATTTGCCAACGCGTTTTTCAACTGCGCTGCCGTTGGTCGACCGGGCAACATGTCGAGGTGCAATGGCAGTTGCACCAGCATGCCCTGCTCAAAATTGCCGACTGATGGAATCATCACTGGACGGCGGCTCAATCCCGTGTATCGCATGATCTCGGGCAAGTGCTTGTGTTCAAGGCCCAGACCATAAATCTCAAACACGGGAGCTGTGCCCGCTTTGTAGGCCTCCATCATGGGCCGTCCGCCACCAGAGTAACCACTCACAGCGGGTAAGCTCAAGGGAAAATTGGCGGGAATAAATCCAGCGCTAACCAAAGGGTGAATCAGCGCAATTGCGCCAGTGGCATAGCAGCCGGGATTGGCCACGCGGTCGGCGGCAGCAACCGCATCGCGCTGACCAGGTGCGAGTTCAGGAAAGCCGTAGACCCAGCCCGGCGCGGTACGGTGCGCGGTGGAAGCGTCAATGATTTTGGGTTTGCGGCTGGGCAGGCTATCCACCATGGCGACCGATTCGCGCGCGGCGTCGTCGTGCAGGCACAGGATCACCATGTCTACACCCGCCATCAGGTCGCGTTTGGCCGACGCGTCTTTACGCAAATCGGGTGCAATGCTGACCAGCTCAATGTGCGGCATGGCCAGAAGCCGATCGCGGATTTGCAAGCCCGTGGTACCAGCTTCTCCGTCAATAAAAATTTTGGGCATAACAATTCTCCAGTAGCCATCATCAGCTGCGCCAGGGTCGCCGACAAGCGCCTGGTCACCAGTCTGTACGTAAGATCCGTAAAAGGTTGGCGCAACGCAACATGATACAGTTCCGCGTTGTCATATTTGTGACTGCCGACATGGCGCTTTGACGCTGGCAGGGGCTGGGTCAAGCAGTTTTCAGCCAGCCGTTCAAGGGCTTGTTGCTTCCCCCTACTACCGAATTCTGAAGGTTTTCCATGAAAATTCACGAGTACCAAGGCAAGGAAATCTTGCGCAATTTTGGTGTGTCAGTGCCACGCGGTATTCCTGCGTTCACTGTGCAGGAAGCGGTGGAAGCCGCACAAAAGCTCGGCGGCCCGGTGTGGGTGGTCAAGGCCCAGATTCATGCAGGCGGTCGCGGTAAGGGCGGCGGCGTGAAATTGGCGCGCAGCATTGACGAAGTCAAAAAGCTGGCAGGTGAAATTCTGGGTATGCAACTCATCACGCATCAGACCGACGCAGCCGGCCAAAAAGTCCGCCGCCTTCTGATTGAGGAAGGCGCGGACATTAAAAAAGAATATTACGTGTCGGCGGTAACTGACCGTGCCACCCAGCGTGTGGCTTTCATGGCGTCTTCCGAAGGCGGCATGGACATAGAGGAAGTGGCCCACGCGACGCCTGAGAAAATCATCAAGGTGTTTGTCGACCCGGCCCTGGGCCTGACCGACGCGCAAGCCAAAGAGCTGGCTGACGGCATGACCGTGCCGCCAGGCTCTACCGCCCGGTGCGTTGATGTGCTCAAAAAACTCTACAAAGTCTACATGGACACCGATGCCAGTCTGGTGGAGATCAACCCGCTGATTCTTGAAGGCAATGGCAATATCAAGGCGATTGACGCCAAGTTCAACTTCGATGCCAATGCATTGTTTCGTCACCCCGAAATCGTGGCTTATCGCGACCTCGACGAAGAGGACCCGGCTGAAGTCGAGGCCAGCAAATTTGACCTCGCCTACATCAGCCTGGACGGCAATATCGGCTGCCTCGTCAATGGCGCTGGACTGGCCATGGCGACCATGGACACCATCAAGCTGTTTGGCGGCGAGCCAGCCAACTTCCTGGATGTGGGCGGCGGTGCCACGGCTGAAAAGGTCACCGAAGCCTTCAAGATCATGCTGAAGAACCCGGATGTAAAAGGCATCTTGGTCAACATCTTCGGCGGCATCATGAAGTGCGACACCATTGCCGACGGTGTGATCACCGCCTGCAAGGCTGTGAATCTCTCTGTTCCGCTGGTTGTGCGCATGAAGGGCACCAACGAAGACCTGGGCAAAAAAATGCTGGCTGACTCCGGTTTGCCCATCATCGCCGCAGACACCATGGCCGACGCTGCGATGAAAATCGTCGCCGCCGTCAAATAAGTCCGGAGTACACAGCATGTCTATCTACATCAACAAAAACACCAAAGTCATCACGCAGGGTATCACCGGCAAGACTGGCCAGTTCCACACCCGCATGTGCCGCGACTACGCCAATGGCAAAGAAGCCTTTGTGGCCGGCGTGAATCCCAAGAAAGCCGGCGAAGATTTCGAAGGAATCCCGATTTTTGCCAACGTATCAGAAGCCGCCAAGGCAACTGGTGCTACGGTATCAGTGATTTATGTACCGCCTGCAGGCGCTGCAGCTGCTATCTGGGAAGCGGTTGAGGCCAACCTGGACCTGGCGATTTGCATCACCGAGGGCATTCCGGTGCGCGACATGCTGGAAATTCGCAACCGTATGAAGGCCAAGGAAGCCGCTGGCGGCAAACGTACCCTGCTGCTGGGACCCAATTGCCCCGGCTTGATCACGCCTGAGGAAATCAAAATAGGCATCATGCCCGGTCACATTCACCGCAAGGGACGCATCGGTGTCGTCAGCCGCTCTGGCACGCTGACATACGAAGCGGTGGCGCAGTTGACCGAAATCGGTCTGGGCCAGTCCAGCGCAGTCGGTATCGGCGGTGACCCAATCAATGGCCTGAAGCACATTGACGTGATGCGCGCCTTCAATGATGACCCGGATACCGACGCCGTCATCATGATCGGTGAGATTGGTGGTCCGGACGAAGCCGAAGCCGCTGTCTGGTGCAAAGCCAACATGAAAAAGCCCATCGTTGGCTTTATCGCTGGCGTGACGGCACCTGCTGGCAAGCGCATGGGCCACGCTGGTGCGTTGATTTCAGGCGGTGCCGACACGGCTGACGCCAAGCTCGAAATCATGGAAGCTTGCGGCTTCACAATTACCCGCAATCCGTCAGAAATGGCCAAATTGCTGAAGGCGCTGCTCTGAGTAAGCATTAATACGAATTCCGACAGTGCCGGGTCGGCTGTAAACTGAAAGCAATTTGAAAGAAAGCGCCACAAGGCGCTTTTTTTCATTCTTAACTACGGAGCAGCCATGATTTTCGGACTAGACCTTGCATCCCCTTTGTTCTGGAGCGCCTTTGGCTCCATCGTGCTGGCCAATATTGTGCTGTCGGGAGACAACGCGGTTGTGATCGCCATGGCGGCACGCACCCTGAAGCCCGAGCAGCGTGGCAAAGCGATTTTTTGGGGCAGTGCCGCTGCGATCGTGATGCGGATTGTTCTGACCATCGTCGCCATTCAGCTCTTGAGCCTGCCTTACCTGAAAATTGTCGGTGCAATTCTTCTGGTTTATATCGGCGTTGACCTACTCAAGGGCGAAGACGAAGGCGGCGGGGACGGGAAGGAAATCAACGGCATGCTGGCGGCCATACGCACTATCCTGATCGCTGATCTGGTTATGAGTCTTGACAACGTTCTGGCCGTGGCTGCAGCTGCCAAAGGTAACCTGTCATTGCTGGTAATGGGCTTGCTAGTGAGTATTCCGCTGATTATTTTCGGGGCAACCCTGCTTACCAAGGTGATGGAACGATTCCCGCTCATCATCACCGTCGGCGCGTCTCTGCTGGGCTTCCTGGCGGGCGAAATGGCATTGACTGACCCGGCGGTCACGACGCAATTCGGTGTCATGGGCGAACAAACTGTGACGTTTGGCGGCATACTCGGTGCGGTTCTGGTTGTCGGGCTGGGAACTTACCTGACCAAGCGTCAGAAAAAGTAGCGCTTGCGCCTGCTTTTCCGGTTAAGTTTGACACGGTCGAGGCGCCTTGAAAAGCCCCAGCAGGCAGCATGGGTTTCGGTGTACCCCATGCGGAGTGACTGTGGCCAAAAATCTGCCAACAGTGAAAAGTCACTTGCCTTGTTACATCCTGTCTGGTAGTGTCAAAACTAGAAAAATCTTCAACCTTTATTAAATCGAATATCAAGCCAGAGAAAATTACGCACGACAGCGCGAGTAACAACGTCGTAGTCGCCGACTTTAGCAGCGCCCACATCACAGAATCCAGCAGGGCAAAGGCAGGTTTGGTAATTCACTGCCCAGCTTCAGGTTGTCTGGGCCGACTGTGCGTAATAAGGCCGATTCCAGGCTCGAGCTGACGTACAAGACATCACGCAGACAGACAGCCATCTGGTGGCCGATAAAACAGTGATATCGACGCCTTTACCGCATGATGTAAGGCTTTCGATTTACACCGCTGTCGCCGAATTTGATCATGCGGCCCGAAATGGTCTGACTGCAAACTATGATGTCATCCACGCTATGAGTGTTGATCGACTGTCCACTTTTGAGATAACCATGGTTACCCGTCCTGATGTTGCCGGCTCCTGCGCGGAGACGTCGACACCGAAATAAAGCTATAACGCCACTTATGATGAACTACCAGATCTGCGCTCAAACAGACCCGGGGTTGGCGCGCCAAAACAATGAAGATGCGGTTTCTTTTGATGCTGCTTCGCGATTGTGTGTTCTTGCCGATGGTATGGGCGGGTACAACGCCGGCGAAATCGCCAGTGGAATGGCGGTTGCCTTTATCAAGGCCGAAATGGGGCGCTGGCTGTCGCAAGCTGGACCGCAGGCCAATGGCAAAGAAGTGCGTCGTGCGCTGGAAATCTGTGTCGAAAATGCCAACCATTCGATTTTTAATGCGGCGAATGCCAATCCTCCTTATGCAGGAATGGGCACCACGCTTGTGGTCGGAGTTTTTCAGCAAGACCGCCTCATACTCGGTCATATCGGAGATTCGCGCTGCTATCGTTTGCGTGGTGGTCAGCTTCTACAGATTACAAAAGACCACTCACTTCTTCAGGAACAACTGGATGCGGGCCTGATTACGCCAGAGCAGGCGTTCACATCAGCCAACAAAAATTTGGTGACACGGGCTTTGGGTGTAGAAGACACGGTAATGCTTGAAGTCCATGAGCATCGGGTTGAATCAGGCGATATTTATCTCCTGTGCTCCGATGGCCTGTCTGACATGGTCAGTGATTCCGACATCACAAGCGTGGTGGCTACTGGCGATTCGCTTGAGCAAAAAGCCAGGCAGCTCATAGTTGCCGCCAACGAAGGTGGAGGGCGCGATAATATTTCAGTGTTGTTAGCCCTGGCCGAAGAAGCGTTGGTCAAACGCGGTCTTTTATCCAGAATGCTGGGAAAATAGCCAATGGTTGAAATATTAAAAACAGACAGGAGTCGGCCATGCCGAAAATGATCGTCTCTATCGATGGTGTCGTGATCAAGGAGGTGCCGTTGACCAAAGACCGTACCTCTCTTGGGCGACGCCCCTACAACGACATTGTGATTGACAACCTTGCCGTAAGTGGTGAGCACGCCGTTTTCCAAATGTCAGGCAATGAGGTGTACCTCGAAGATCTCAACAGTACCAACGGCACATACGTCAATGGCAAAGCGATTAAAAAACAGTTGCTTCAGGACACGGATACGGTCGAAATCGGCAAGTACAAGATCAAATATGTCAACGAGGCTGCACTAGCCGGGGTTGAAAAAACAATGCTCATCAAGTCCGGCTCTGCTGAACGAGCATTTCCTGCTGGCGTCGCTGCACCGCTGGTTTTTCCGGGTGCAGCTTCCGCAACGGGCGATGCTACCCCTAGCGCAGCCATCAAGGTGCTGTCGGGCGCGGCGGCGGGATGTGAGGTGGCGCTGGTCAAGGTCGTCACGACGATTGGCAAGCCAGGCGTTGCCGTTGCAGCGATCACCAGACGGCCACAAGGTTTTGTTGTGGCGCATGTTGAAGGCGCAGATCCGCCCTCGCTCAACGGTGCACCGATAGGCGCCGAAGCGGTCATGCTTAAAAATGGCGATATGCTTGAGCTCGCCGGCACGAAAATGCAATTCGTGCAGCATTGACAAGCTGGCTATCTGTCCTTGGCAGATAACTGGTTGACGCCAACAAGAGTTCCATGCGACTCCTTTCAAAGCGCTGGTGTCGCATTGCGGTAACACTTATTCCGCTGGTGTTCGCCTTGATGCATGCCAGCGGTATTCTCCGCATTGGAGTTCTCCAGCGACTCGATGACATCATTTACGATGCGCGCTTGCGGGCGACCATGCCGCAAACGCTGGATGAGCGTATTGTCATTGTCGATATTGACGAAAAAAGCTTGGCTGAAGTGGGGCGCTGGCCTTGGGGCCGTAACAAGCTTGCAAGTCTTGTTGAGGAGTTGCTGGACAGGCAAAAGGCGGCACTTCTCGGTTTTGACGTTGTTTTCGCCGAGGCTGATGAAAGCTCCGGCTTGAAACGGCTCCAGCAGTTGGCACAAAATGAGTTGCGTGACCAGCCCGGTTTTGTAGAGCGCCTCAATCAGGTCCAGGCCAGTCTGGATTACGACGCTGTATTTGCCCGATCAATAGAAAACCGTCCGGTGGTGCTGGGCTACTATTTCACCAGCGACAAGGATGGGCGAATCAATGGCGTTTTACCGTCCCCAGCCATGGGTGCCGACACTCTGCAGGGGCGGCCCATCAAATTTACAAGCTGGAACGGTTACGGCGCCAACATCGAGACAATTGCCAAGGCTGCGCCCATGGGCGGCTTTTTCAACTCCATCACCGAGGGCGATGGCGTAGTCCGATCCATCCCATTGCTGGCGGAATACCAGGGCCAATACTACGAGTCACTGTCGCTGGCCATGTTCCGTGCGTTGGTTGGACTGCCCAAAGTTGAGCCAGGTTTTCCGAAAGAAGAGTTCCTGGGTCCAAATTACCATGGATTGGAAAGTATTTTGCTCAAGGATGGTGGCAAAGTGCTGACCATTCCTGTGGATGGCCGCGTCGCAACCCTGGTTCCGTTTCGCGGTTACGGCGGCGTCACAGGTGGGTCATTTCGCTATATTTCGGCGGCGGATGTACTTGCAAAACGGGTTAAGCCAGGGACGCTCACAGGAAAGATTGTGTTGCTCGGCACGACTGCCCCGGGCCTGTTGGACTTGAGGGTGACACCCGTTGGTGAAACTTATCCAGGGGTGGAAACCCACGCCAATGTGATCTCCGGATTTCTGGACGGCAATGTGTTTGTCAAACCTGACTATGCGATCGGTTATGAGGTTGTTATTTTGGTCCTGTCCGGCCTGACGCTGGCCTTTGCGTTGCCGGCGTTGTCTGCGCCCAAGGCGGTAGCTGCCAGCTTTGCAGTAATTGCCGCGTTAGTCAGCCTTAACTTCTGGACATATCTGTGTTTCGGCTTGGTCCTGCCGCTGGCCAGCGCGCTGGTGATGGCCGTGACAGCATTTGCGCTAAACATGAGTTACGGATATTTTGTCGAGAGCAAGTCCAAGCGAGAGCTGGCGTATCTGTTCGGTACTTATGTTCCCCCCGAGCTTGTTGATGAAATGGTCAAGGACCCTGACAGCTACAGCATGAAAGCGACTACCAAAGAGTTGACGGTCATGTTTTGCGATATGCGTGGGTTTACACAAATGAGCGAGACCATGGAGCCCACACAACTGCAGGCCTTGCTCAACAGTGTGTTCAGCCGACTGACGGATCAAATACGCAACAATCGTGGCACTATTGACAAATACATGGGTGACTGCGTCATGGCTTTCTGGGGGGCGCCTGTTGATTCCCCTGAGCACGCCAGTCTGGCGGTTAAAACGGCCCTTGAAATGGCCAAGGCGATACGCACCCTCAATGAAGAACATCGCGCCAAAGGCTTGCCTGAAATTCATATTGGGATCGGTTTGAACACCGGCACAATGTGCGTTGGTGACATGGGCTCGGACATACGCCGCAGCTATACAGTGATTGGAGATTCAGTCAACCTGGCTTCACGGCTTGAAGGATTATCCAAAACCTACGGGGTTGATATTGTGGTCAGCGAAGCTACCCGAAAATTGGCCCCGGACTTTGCATGGCAACAGCTGGACAAGGTTCGTGTCAAAGGTAAAGATCAGGCTGTCGATATATTTTTCCCGTTGCTTCCCTTGAGCCAGATTACCGCAGAAAATGCTGCTGAGCTCGAAGTATGGGGGCTGGCTTTAAAAGCTTACAAAGTGCAGGATTGGGACCAATGCGATGTGCAGCTACTCAAGTTACAGCGATCAAATGCCAAAAATCACCTTTACCGGCTTTACTCTGAGCGTGTGGCCTCCATGAAGCTGCTACCTTTCGATCCTGAATGGGACGGCGCAACGAATTTTCAAGCCAAATAAGTTCAGGAAACTTCAGGTCATACAGGTCAAGGCGAAAAAATTTTATGAAAGTACGGGTACTGGGCTGCTCCGGAGCCATCGCCAAAGGCTGCCGCACCACGTCCTTTTTGCTGGATCATGATGTGCTCGTCGATGCCGGCACAGGCGTGGGTGATTTAACGCTTGATGAAATGAGTTGCATTGACCATGTCATGCTAACCCACTCGCACCTGGACCATATCGCTGCACTGCCACTGATGGTCGATGCCATTGCCTCGCAAAGAACCACACCCATCAAAATTCATGCTTTGCAGGACACCATTGACGCGTTGAAAGCGCATATATTTAATAACACCATCTGGCCAGATTTTTCAAGAATCCCAAGTCCTGAGGCGCCGTTCATTACTTTTCATCCGCTCCAATTGGGTCAAACACTTTTTGTGGCTGGAAAGTACGTTGAAGTTTTACCGGCAGTTCACACTGTGCCAGCGGTTGGATATGCGGTGGCTACCGTGAAAGGCTGTTGGATATTCACAGGAGATACCGAGCGCAATCCTGCATTGTGGGCTCGCATCAATCAGCTCAATGTGGCGATGTTGATAATTGAAACCGCTTTCAGCAACCGGGAACGCGACCTTGCCAAGCGTAGTTTGCACCTTTCGCCAAACGTACTAGCCAATGAACTCGATTGTATTGCCAGAGGTAAAAATTATCCTATTTACATTACCCACACCAAACCTGCCGAGACGGAGTTGATCATGGCTGAAATACAGCGGTTTGACCAGACACAGCCGTTTGGACCCAACGTTTCCCATGACATCCGATGGCTTAGGGCTGGTCAGGAATTTGAACTATGAATGCTGTGGTGCGTCGCGACCCTGAAGCGGAATTTTTTGATTCGCAAATACTTCCTCCGCAAGAGCGGGGTGTTACTTTTGAGGCTTTGTTTTTCCGCCAGCTTCAATTGGTTACCAGCCGCATTCACGATACGGAAAACCTGGATCAACTTATTCTTGAGGCCAGCCAGGATATTTGTAGACTGTTCAATGCAGACCGGATCACCTTGTACGCAGTTAACGAAGATCGTAGCGCTATAGTCTCAAAGGTCAAGACCGGACTAAACGCCAGCCGCGATTTAAAGCTTCCGATCAGTGCGCAGAGTATTGCCGGCTATGTCGCTATGGCGCGGCGGTCTGTCAATATTGACGACGTCTACGATAACGATGCGCTCAAAAAAATTCATCCCAGTCTGAGTTTTTTGCAAGAGGTTGACAAACGTTCCGGTTACCGCACCAAGCAAATGATGGTTGCCCCCGTGATTGATGGCGATGTCTTGTATGGTGTGCTTCAGATCATCAATAACCGCAGCGACCAGGCGTTCGGAAAACTGGAGGAAGACGGCGCTCTTCAGTTGTGCAAAACGCTGGGAATTGCGATCCGGCAACGCTTGAAAAAAATTGAGGATGGACGACGTCGCAAAGCGACTAAATACGATGGCTTGGTGGCTGAAGGCGTATTGTCGTTTGAAGATCTTTCAAAATGTATTCAAAAAGCCAGAGAAGAGTCTCAATCTGTTGAGCATTTGCTGATGGCCGACTACCGCATTCGGCCGGTTCAGATTGGCCCATCTCTGGCTAAGTTTTTTGGTGTTCCCTACGAGTCGTTCAACGCGAGTCGTATCCGCTCTGAAATGTTGCACGCTCCCTTGAAGAGGGAGTTCATTGAGCAGCAGGGCTGGATACCTTTGGAAGAGACCACCGAGGGTCTTTTGATCATGTGTGTAGATCCCGAGGCCGTACGAGGCGCCCGGGTGGTACCGCAGGTTTTCGCACGCATCAGCAAATTTGCTTATCGCGTGACTACCCAGACAGAGTTTGAGGAAACGCTGGGGCAACTCTTTGGGGTGCTCAATGAAGGGGGCTCGATTGACCAGCTGCTGGCGGGCATGGACTCCCCCATGGAGAACGATGCCAATGACGACTCGGCACTGGAATCTGCTGCTGCGGACAATGAGCTTGTGAAGTTCGTCAATAAGGTGATCATTGACGCTTACAACCAGAAAGTCTCTGATATCCATATCGAGCCCATGCCAGGAAAAGCCAAAACAGGCATTCGCTTTCGCATCGACGGCACCTTGCAGCCGTATATTGAGGTGCCAGCTCAGTTTCGTCAGGCCATGGTCACACGCCTGAAAATCATGTGTGACCTGGATATTTCCGAGAAACGTAAACCGCAGGATGGAAAAATAAAATTTAAAAAATATGGCCCTCTTGATATTGAACTACGCGTAGCTACCATTCCGTCTGCGGGAGGTGTTGAAGACGTAGTTATGCGTATTCTTACGGCCGGCGAGCCTATTCCGCTTGAAAAGCTTGGGTTGACTGTGCACAATAAATTGCGGCTCGAGCAAACAATCTCCAAGCCCTACGGTTTGTTTTATGTATGCGGCCCCACGGGTTCGGGCAAGACCACGACCCTGCATTCCATACTCAAATTTCTCAATACACCAGATACCAAAATCTGGACAGCAGAAGACCCAGTGGAGATAACACAAAAGGGTTTGAGGCAGGTTCAAATCAATAAAAAGGCTGGTATTGACTTTGCACTGCTCATGCGGGCCTTTTTGCGGGCAGACCCCGACATCATCATGGTTGGCGAGTCTCGCGACAAGGAAACCGTTTCAATGGGTATTGAAGCGTCTTTGACAGGACACATGGTGTTTTCAACGCTGCACACCAATTCAGCGCCCGAATCTATTACCCGCCTGCTCGATATGGGGATGGATCCCTTTAACTTTGCAGATGCTCTCCTGGGTATCTTGGCGCAACGTCTGGCCAAGAAGCTGTGTGACTGCAAGAAGGCCTATTTTCCGGATGCCGAGGAAATCAAGACCTTTATTGCCGAATATGCCGAGGAGCTGCGCCACACCTCTGCCTGGAAAGAGGATCACAGTGGAGAAGTTCAGAAGCTTTATGAACGCTGGATTGAACAATACGGTGATGGCGGCAAGCTCAAAATGTATCGTTCGGTTGGTTGCGACAAATGCAACAAAACCGGCTACAAGGGTCGCATTGGCTTGCATGAGCTCATGGTTGCCGATGACGCTGCCAAGAAGCTGATTCAGGAACGGGCGCGCGTGGCCGAACTGTTTGCATCGGCGGTAAACAGTGGCATGTGCACCCTCAAAATGGACGGCATGGAGAAAATTTTGATGGGCATGACCGACCTGAAGATGGTGCGGTCAGTTTGCATCAAGTAAATGACAAATTTGTCAGTTAATTGACAGTGAAGAGACAAAAAAGCGATAGAAAACGCTTTTCGGCTTACAAAATCAGGGTGTTGTAGTGTTTGATCGTCTGGCGTAATTATTGCTACCGGTGGTACTAGCCTAATTTGGCTTTTGTTGTAAGTTCTTTGTAACCCAGGAGTTTTTATGAAACGTTCTTTGCAAAAGGGTTTTACCCTGATTGAGTTGATGATTGTTGTGGCGATCATCGGCATTTTGGCCGCTGTAGCTTTGCCTGCTTACCAGGACTACACGGTTCGTGCTAAGGTGACCGAGGTTATTTTGGCCGCCTCTGGCGCCAAAACGGGTGTGGCTGAAGCTGCTGCCACCTACGGGTCACTTCCCAGCTCAGCTCAGTTTACAGCGGTTAATCAGATGTCAAAATATGTTTCTGGCGTGAGCTGGAACGGCACTCTAATTACGGCGAATGCAACCGGTGATGCTAATATTACTGGTAGCACTATTACGCTTCAGCCGTCTATCGACTCGGCGACGAGTGTGTTGAGCTGGACATGCTCTGGCAATATCAACACAAAATACCGCCCTTCAAGCTGCAAGTAAATTTAATGCGGTATAAAAAAGTCTCCTAGCGAGACTTTTTTTATTTCTGAAACATAATTAACAAATGGTGACGTGAGGTGGTCAAGGCGGGATGTATGCCACCTTCTTAGCTCCTTCGAGGCCTTTATAATGTTGTCTGTGAGTAAGCTGTTACCTGCTCATCAATTGCCGTAATCAGCTTTTTGTACGGGCGTGCACGCGGCAGGAGTCGTTTGGATTCTGCTCCGAGAAACGCTTCGGATGGCGAAGGTTCACCAGCGATCATCTTATCCTGCGCTGTTCGAGGTCATTCTCACCTTTGTGCCCTTGCTTCAGTTCAGCTTGGGCTACGTTAGCCTTTTCGGGACTATCGTCCATATTGGTAGTTCGTTGCCATTTCCTTGCTCAATAGCAAAAAATTATATTTACTTGAATTCACTTAAACAACATTAAAATTGCTACGACTATACAATTTCTATTTAAGTTTTTTACCTGAGGAGTTCCTATGAAACGTTCTTTTCAAAAAGGTTTTACTTTGATTGAGTTGATAATTGTCGTCGCGATTATCGGAATTTTGGCCACTGTGGCTTTGCCTGCGTATCAGGACTACACGGTCCGCGCGAAAGTGACTGAGGTGATCTTCGCTGCTTCGGGTGCCAAAGCGGGTGTAGCTGAAGCTGCTGTTACATTTGGCTCACTTCCCGGCTCGACGCAGTTTTCAGCAGTCAATCAGGTATCAAAATACGTTTCTGGTGTGAGTTGGAATGGTATTTTAATCACTGCGAATGCAATTAACGATACTAATATTAATGGCAGCACCATTACCCTGCAGCCGTCCATTGACACTGCGACTAGTGTGTTGACCTGGAAATGTTCTGGCACCATCAATACAAAATACCGCCCCTCAAGCTGCAAATAATTGCACTATCCCGACCCCTGACGGACTTTCGGGCATATTAGTTTATCTAAAAACGCGGTGTCAGGATTTAGTCTTGAAATCTTTATCGAATTGTTTGCGTGGTTATCCCTGTTTGCAAGCAGCCATGCCGATGAAGCTGTCTTCAAGTCGGCGCGCAAAGCTTGGCGCATCAAACAACGCTGAAGCGAACACCTGCTTGCGCATGGTCGCTCGTAGCCGGCTGATTTGAGCAATGTCTTGTGCTTTTTCCACCGCGATGCGGACGTAGTCTTCTTCACTTTGGGCAATCCAGTCCTCTAACCCTGCGCAGGTTAGCAGGCTGACACCTTGGCGAGACAGCATGGTGTTGCCAGAAAGCGTCAGGGTCGGCACGCCCATCCAGAGGGAGTCACAGGTTGTCGTGCCGCCAGGGTAGGGAAAACTATCAAGAATAATGTCGACTTCGGCATGGGAGCGCAGATATGCGTAGTACGGCATGCTTCCATGTACGGTCACCCGATCGTTTGGAATACCAGCGCGTTCAAGTCTTTCAAAAATAGTGTCGCTGACTTTGGGATCAGTGAAACTTGCAGCCTGAAGTCGAAGACGTGCAGTGGGTAGCTGTCTAAATATGCCGGCCCAAACGGCTAAAACCGATGCGGTTAACTTTTTGATTGGTTGATAGCAACCGAAAGTAATGTAACCCCTTTTGACTGCAGGCGCTACTGCAGGAAGCATGTCATACACAGCACTGGGTGTGGTGAAGCACAACCGGGTATCGGCCACATACCATATCTTTTCGGAAAAATGATATTGGTGTTCTGGTGGGACTGAGTAGCGATCAGCCAGCACGTAATCAATCTCAGTCAGGCCGGTACTGGCCCAATACCCAAGCCAGCTTGCCTGAACCGGCGCAGGTCGCCAAACGAACAGAGCCAACCGGTTTAAACCTGTATGTCCGGACAGATCGATCAGCAAGTCCAAGTTGGCCTCGTAAATTAGCTGAGCCGCAGCCTTGTCGCTTAAACCATGAATAGGCGTCCATCTGCTCACATGTGATCGCAGGTGAGCTTGAACGGCATCATCGGTGCTTAGGTTGGAAAAAGCGTGAATTTCAATTTTCTCGAAATCGAGATATGCCAACACGTTTTCGAGAAAAAGGCCGACGGGGTGCAAGCGCAAATCGCCAGACACCAAACCAACCTTTAAGGGACGATTGGCCAGTGGATCCCGCTTCCAGCTCAAGTAAGGTTGTACTTTGCCTGCCGCGACTTTCCCAAACTCCTGTGCGTTACTTAAATAATTAGCTGGTGAACAATTTGAATCGAAAGTCAAGCAGTAAGCAATATTTTGACGTGAAATAACATGCTCGGGATCTGCGCGCGCCACAATTTGGTACGTCTCAAGCGCCGCTGCATTATTGCCCAGCCCCAGGTATGCCGATGCCAGATTGTTCAGTACGTCCACAGAATTCGGATGCAGTCGCAACGACCGTTCATAGCATTCAACAGCGTCAGAAAATTTGTTTTGCGCAGCAAAAATATTTCCAAGTGCGTAATGAACTTCAGGTGCATCTTCTCGCAGTTTGATAGCTTTATGAGTACATTCAAAAGCCTCCTTAAATTGACCCGCTTCAAGGTGTATGGCTCCCAGCATGATGTAGGCATCTGGAAAATCAGAATCTATCTTAATGACCTGTTTGTAATGTAGGGCCGCATTTTTAGTATCACTGGACTCATAGTAAAGTTCGCCGAGTAGCTTGTGGGCGTCTAAATACTTGGGATTTAATCCTACAGCTTTTTTTGCATTTAAAAAGGCCATATCATTGTCGTCTTTGGCTCTGTAGGCCAGCGCCAGCCCGTGGTGTGCATCTGCGCAGCCGGGTGCAAGATCGATAGAAATTCGAAAAGTTTTTATTGCTAAATCCGGCTCATTAAGTGATAGCCATAAATTACCTTGAGAGTTGTGGGCTGCCACACAAGTCGGGTCTACTTTAATCGCGGTTTGCAGTTGGTCCATTGCCAAGCGCATCAAGGTTACCTTTAGCTCGCCTGTACAAGAAATTTTTACAAAGACATCAGCGATGCTGACATTTATTTTGGCAGGACTGACAATTGCCAGCAAGGATTCATTTACACGCGTCTCTATCTCAGAAAATCGCCCCAATGTAGCAAGTGTTTTATAAAGAATTGAAGTTGCCTCAACCGAGTCGGGTTTTATATTTAGAGCATTTTTTAAAGAAATCAGTGCAACATTCAGATCAGTTTCAGATATTGCCACCATAGCTCTCAGAAAATGCGCATCAAAGTTGTTGGGGTGCAATACAGCGGCACGCTCAAGGTGAATTTTGGCGGCATCATTTTGTTGCACTTCGGTCAGTGCATAGCCCAGGTTTAAATGTGCTTCCGATGATTCTGAGTTTTCCTTTAGTGCGTTTCTGAAAGCCAGCACTGCGCCTTCAGATTTTCCCTGATTTAGGAGTTCGCTGCCTTGCTGTTTAAACGTTTGATACCTTGATACACAGGTTTCTTCTGGTTCAGATTTTGTATCCGTATCCACACCCTGTTTTTTATTGGCAATAATTCGAGAAAAAATACTTGAAATAAAACTCATAAATATTCTTTTATGCAGATTTATGGAGCTATTTAAGCCGCATCATGACCCACTCGGTCAATTCTCTTGTGTATAAGTCCTTATACCCTGCATCTTTCAATTTCCACTGCAGTGAATTGCCAAGCTTGGCTTTCTGATAAAAATTGAATTTATGCTGCAGTTTTAACCATTCGATTTGTTGCCCCATTTTTCGCATGGATACACCCACTTTTTTAAGGTATTTTTGATCATTTTCCAGTGCAATCAAAGGTACTGAGTCGATCACAATTTGCGCGAGCGACTCTCCGGCGATAGTTGCGACAGCGGTGCTAAATGGGTTGGAGATCATGGTGTGGTTTATGCACGTTTGAATTGAGCGGGGATACTTTTGCCTTGAATATGCAAAACTGTAATCACATTGAATTTTACCTGTGCCCAACGATTTTTTGTGTTCGACCGCTTTGTGAGCTGATACATACCCGCAGACAAAATTCTCTTCCAGTTAGTAGATTGGTGATCGACCGATTCAAATGCGAGGCATCTTTCATGCCGGGAAAGTAATTTCTGATCCGCATTTCCAGCCAAGACGGTTACAAACTGACAGTTAGCTCCGCTTCCAAGAAAAAAATATAGACGCTACTACGGGCGAAGCCGATGGTTTTCTTTGCGGCACGACGCGGATCACACGCTTGAGCGAAAATAGCGGCCATTTGGCTTATGCAGTCTATTGCCGCCTTCTTTTTCATAGTGTTGCCTTGGGTCAATCCATTCGCTCCGGGCCCGTCACCTGCCGTCTTGCCGCTGCTGTTTTCCTGGGGCTGTGCAGCAGCCTTGCTGGGCGTCTGTAGCGCGCGCAGCCAGTCGTTACAAGCTCCCGGCGTGCCTCCTGTAACGGTTATAGCGTCTGCCTGGTTGGCTGCCGGGCTGTTAAGCAGCCTGATGGGACTGTTTCAGTACCTTGGCGCGGGGGGGGATTTGTTGCCGTGGGTCAACCAGACTGAACTGGGTCAAGCCTTTGCGAACTTGCGCCAGCGCAACCAGTTTGCCAGCCTCATCAACATGGCATTGGCTGCACTTTTTTGGTTTGCTTCGACCGCATCGCCTGCCAGGCACCTGCAGGTGGGTGTGTTGTCAGCCGCCTGTCTGCTGGCGGTGGGTAATGCGTCATCTTCATCGCGGACTGGGCTGGTACAGCTGCTTTTGCTGTGCGGGTTGGGCTTGATATGGGGCGTCCGGCATCGGCCACTTGCCTGGCGAATGCTGGTGACTGCCGTGCTCGCCTATGCAGTGGCCGTAGTCGTGCTGCCGTGGCTGGCAGATTTGGATTTATCGCTGCACGGCCTGACTGCCCGCTTGCGCACTGGTGACGAGGCCTGCGTCAGTCGGCTCACACTTTGGTCCAACGTGCTCCACTTGATAGCCCAAAAGCCGTGGCTTGGTTGGGGCTGGGGCGAGCTCGCATACGCGCACTATGCGGCCTCGTACAGTGGGCCGCGTTTTTGCGATATTTTAGACAATGCACACAACCTGCCCTTGCATTTGGCGGTAGAGCTTGGCGTTCCGCTGGCTTTGCTGCTGTGCGGTGCTTGCACGTGGTGGATTCTTCGGCAAAAACCGTGGCGAGAAACAGACCCCGTCCGCCAGCTGGCCTGGAGTGTGCTCGCCATCATTTTGTTGCACAGCCTGCTCGAATATCCTTTGTGGTACGGGCCGTTCCAGATGGCGCTGGGTCTTTGTATTGTTTTGCTGTGGCGGGAGCAGCCGACCCACACATTTTGTAACACTGGCGGTAAAATCAAAAATAAAGCATCAAATAAGCTGTTTTGGCAGGTTTTACGGGCGCTTCTAGCTATTATTTTAATGTTTTTTTGTGGTGTTGCCGCGTTGGACTATCGCCGCGTCAGCCAGATTTACCTGCCCCCAGAGTCGCGTGATGTTGCGCTCAGGGACGATACGCTAGCCAAAATTGGCCACTCATGGCTGTTTAAAAATCAGGCTCGTTTTGCAGAACTGCTGCTAACGCCACTTGCCCGTGACAATGCACAGTGGACATTTGACACCGCGATGTCACTACTGCATTACTCGCCGGAGCCGCGCGTGATCGAAAAACTCATTGAAAGCGCGACGCTGCTGGGGCGTGACGATGAGGCCCAGGCCCATCTGGCGCATTACCGCGCTGCGTTTCCGGTGGACCATGCCCGCTGGGCAACTGCCAATGCGCGCTAGTTTCGTGTTTTGGCTGTGACCAGCGCTGTCAGGTGTTCACATAACTGCCCGACTTACCGCCGTGCTTTTCCAGCACGCGCACATCGGTGATCTGCATGCCCCGGTCTACCGCTTTGCACATGTCGTAAATCGTCAAAAGCGCCACCTGCACCGCCGTCAAGGCTTCCATTTCCACGCCGGTCGGGCCGACGGTTTCTACCGTCACGCGGCAGGTGATGGTTGCACTTGCCAAATCGGTTTCGAACTCAAGCGCTACCCGAGTCAAGGCCAGCGGGTGGCACAAAGGGATCAAATCGCTGGTTTTTTTTGCCGCCATGATGCCGGCAATTCGGGCTACACCCAGCACATCGCCTTTTTTGGCAGTGCCTGTCAAAATAAGATTGAGCGTGGCAGGACACATGACGATACGGCCCTGTGCCAGCGCTGTTCGATGTGTGGCCGGTTTGCGGCCCACGTCCACCATATGGGCTTGGCCCTGCGCATCAAAGTGTGTGAGTACTGAAGTTTCTGTCATGCTTTTACGAACCCTTTACAACTTCCTGCCATCATAAGATCATGTGGACAATTCCAACGTTCTGGAAAGCGCGCTTTTGGGCTGCTGGCATTCATCTCGGCATCAGCGTGTCATTCGCCGCCTTGGCGGCGCTGCTGGTTTTTTTCGTTTGGTACCCCTACCCTTACCGTGAAATTTCTGGCGGACGCAGCCTGTTTTTACTGGTGATCACGGTTGATGTGATCATGGGGCCCTTGCTCACGCTGGCGATTTTCAGCAAAGACAAGTCGCGTCGGGCACTGCGCTTTGACTTGGTCATTATTGGCGCGTTGCAGCTGGCCGCCCTGACATATGGTTTATGGACGGTTGCTGTGGCCCGGCCGGTACATCTGGTGTTCGAAATCAACCGTTTTCTTGTGGTGCATGCAATTGATGTTTCGCCCGACTTGCTCAAAAATGCGCTGCCTGCTTTCCAGCAACTGCCGCTGACCGGGCCCACGTTGCTGTCTGTCCGGGCGTTCAAGGACAACGTTGAAAAAAGTGAGGTGACCATGGCTGCATTGGCAGGCACGGCGGTGGGGGCTCGTCCTGATTTGTGGCAAAGCTACGGGAGTGGAAAATCTCAAATCCTGCAGGCCGCCCGTCCGCTGGCCGAGCTAAAAAACCGCTTTCCAACCCGTGCGGGTGAAATTGATAGAGCCGTGAATTCGGTTACCGCCGCGGGCCGTGCCGCTCCTTTGCTTGCCTACGTCCCCATGATCGGCCGAAATACATTCTGGACGGTGCTTGTTGACGCCAGTACCAGCGAGGTCATTGCATTTGTTCCCATTGATTCTTTCTAAGACCTTTGCGCTCGGGTCAAAAATGCTGGCGCGCTATTTGTCTGGTGCGCGGGCGGATATTGCAGGCTGTATGGGCGCTTTTGTACTGACGAGTTTCGTCAGTGTGTCTGTGGCTCAAACGTCGGCGGTCGGGTCATCAGGGCCCCTGATCATCAACCCAAGCGGCACCCTTCCGTCCCTGGGCGATAACTCCGAGCTGTCGGCTGCAGCGGAGCGCCGGATTGGCGACCGTATTGCCGCTAGTATTTACCGGGACCCGGATTACGTGGATGACCCGGTGCTGGTCGATTACGTGCAAGGTATCTGGCAGCCGCTGATGGCTGCTGCCCGGGCCCGAGGTGAGCTGCATTCAGAGCTCCAGGAGCGCTTTGCCTGGGAATTTTTTTTGATTCGTGACCGGACCGTTAATGCGTTTGCGTTACCGGGCGGTTATTTTGGCGTGCATCTTGGGCTGATCAGCACCGTCAGCAACCGGGACGAGCTGGCGGCGGTGCTGGGCCATGAGCTGAGCCATGTCACGCAGCGGCACATCTCGCGGCTGTTGACGCAGCAAACACGTCAAGCCCCCTGGGTGATTGGCGCCATGATTTTGGGCGCACTCGCGGCCAGTAAAAATCCGCAGGCTGCCAGTGCCGCCATTGTGGGCGGGCAAGCCGCTGCGGCGCAAAGCCAGCTCAATTTTTCACGTGACATGGAGCGTGAGGCCGATCGGGTCGGCTTTGGCGTGATGTTTGATGCCGGCTTCGATACCCGTGGCGTTGCCAGCATGTTTGAAAAACTTCAGCAGGCATCCCGCCTCAACGACAACGGTTCGTTTCCGTACCTGCGGTCACATCCGCTCAATACCCAGCGTATTGGCGAGGCGCAGGCGCGGCTTCAGCTTGTGCCCACTGGTGCTTTGGCTAACCGCAAAACTGCCAGCGGTGATGCCGCTCAGGCGCTTTTCCTGCACGCCCTGATGGCTGCAAGGGCACGTGTTCTAGCTGATCCGGGGGTGGATGTACTGCGTCCTCTGGTGGCGGAGGCGCAGCAATTTGCCGGCACGTCCCAATCGGTAGCTTCGGTGCTTTCCACGACCATGACGCCGACTGACGTGCGCGGCGCCGGGGCACTGTACGCTGGTGCGCTGGCAGCAGCCAGGCTGCGCGATTTTGAGTTGGCGCAAAGTCTGGTGGCCAGACTTAAATTACTGGCTGGCAGCAACCCTGGTGTCAGCCAGGCGTTAGAGCTGTTGTCTCTGGAGGTCGACCTGCTCGCAGGCAAGGTGCCCGCCACAGCTGCCGCTATCGATTTGAATCAAGCCCTCCCGCGTGCAGACCTGCTGATAAAGGCGCGGGCGGTGCTCGCGGCGGGTCGGGCCAGGGACGTTTCCGACCGGCTGGCAACCTGGGTCACGCTGCATCCCAGAGATGCTGCGGCGTGGCAGCTGCTGGCGGTTGCTTACGGAAGTCAGAACCAGAATGTGCGCGCCATTCGGGCGGACGCCGAATCGCGGGCATCAGAGCTTGACTACACTGGTGCTCTGGACCGTCTCAGGGCCGCGCAGTCCATGATGCGAAGCCAGCCTGGCAGTGCCGATTTTGTGGAAGGCTCCATCATCGACACCCGAGCCCGGCAGGTGGACCTACTTGTTAAAGAGCAGGCGCTCCAGGACAAACTCGATCGCTAGCTGCAGCACCGAGTAAATCAGTGAACCAATCAGCGCAGCGCCAAATCCAGCCACATTCAAGCCACTGACCAGGCTGGCAGCGGCCCAGAACATCAGCGCGTTGACCACGAACAAAAACAGGCCCAGCGTGACCAGCGTGACAGGCAGTGTCAGCAACACCAGAATCGGACGGACCACGGTATTAAGCGCACCCAGCACGGCAGCGGCTATCAGCGCGCCCGTGAAGCTGGTCACCACCACGCCTTTGTAAAGGTATGCCACCGCCAGCAAGGCGGCGGCGCTGCAAAGCCATTTGAGGAGGAGTTTCATGACCGTGAGAATACCACCGGGTCCATGCCGATTAAGGCTGCGTGGCTCGTGCCGCGCAACGCAGATTAGTCTGTCGCCGCCAGTACCCCGGCACCTAGCAGTGCGGCCGCATAGCCGAGCGTCGTATGGCTTTCTTGAACCTGCGATTTGGTGACCGGCTGCGTGTCTTGACCAAACTTGGGCCTGCGGGCATCCAGCACGCGTGCGGTGCCGTACTGATCAATCAGGGCTTCTGTCTGGGCAGGTAAAGTGCTTTGAGCCAGCAACGTCACCACGGCGTCGCCACCTTGCTGCAAAAGCGGTTGCAATTGGGAAAATACTTTTTCTGCCCATTTGCTGCGCCAGCTTTCACGGGCGCTGTGCGTCACCCATTTGCTGACGCGGTGCGTCACGCGCGGCGCACAACCCACGACGATCCAGCGGACGGGACCATTGACGCTGTCAACAAGTCGCATGGGCTGCAGCATCTGCAGGGCATAAGCCGCATCGTCTACATACACAATGATGTTGTCCATAAAGTGCTCCTTGAGTTGTCGATTGACGGGAAAACCTGCTTAGTGGGTAACCAGATCGCTGTCGTCAGCGTTTGCCGTGTTGCGCAATTTGCTGCGTCGGCTGATCCACCAGCCAGCACCCAAAACGCCCGCCACAGCGAATGCATAAGTTGCCCATTGCGCTGCTGTATGCAGTGTCTGCGTGGCGGGCAAAGAAGCCGGGCCGCCATAAATACCGTCCAGAAGTTTCTCGCTGACAATCATTTTGGCGGCGGTAAACGCCAGCACCGCAGCGCCAATGTTGATGATGGCTGGGAAGCGCTCCACCAGTTTCAGCACCATGGTGCTGCCAAACACCACGATCGGCACGCTGATGACCAAGCCAATCACCACCAGGTCAAACGAGCCTTGAGCCGCACCTGCCACACCCAGTACGTTGTCTACGCCCATGAGTGCATCAGCGATAACGATGGTTTTCATGGCGCCCCAAAAGGTGCTGGCGACCGGTCCCTGGTGGTCTTTGTCCCCGGTGTCTGCCAGAAGTTTGTAGGCAATCCACAGCAGGCCCAGGCCTCCAACCAGCATCAGGCCGGGGATTTTGAGCAGCCACACCACGCCTACCGTCATGACCGAGCGCACCACGATCGCACCCACAGTGCCCCAGGCGATGGCTTTTTTCTGCAAATGCGGCGGCAGGCTTCGGGCGGCCAACGCAATCACGATGGCGTTGTCTCCAGCAAGTACCAGATCAATCAAAATGATCGCCAGAAGGGCCGACCACCAGGGGGCTGTCATAAATTCCATCATCAAACTCCATACCAGGTTTCAATATGAAAATCCGACATGCGGATTTCCGGATTCATTGAAGCTGAACTGCAGGAGAAGAGTTGGGCGGTAGATGGTTGCTACCTTGTGCCGTCAACGCTTCGATCCAAACCTGTTCAGGTTTCAATCGAAGGTCTGGCTCATCATGCATAGGCTGCATGACCAACAAACCGGAAGCCTTACTTTGACATAAAACTTCGAATTGACGACTTGTTGTAGCGCTTTTGCAGATGTGACAAAAGCTTTGGCTTATCTGCAAAAGAGGGAGTTACTCCCCTTCTTGTAGGCATTGTGCAGGAGAATCAATGAGCAGTCAAACGCAGCGATGAAAGACCATATTCTGAGCGCTTCGGCGTTTTATGAGCTATAAATTCCTTTGACGCTTGATTACTTCTTGTTAACACGCCGCAGTTCATCC
>JANXTM010000047.1 GCA_025352405.1 Polaromonas sp. | reverse complement strand
CGAACATCAGGACCGACCAGCGGCAGCGCCTCCAGCTCGCGGTAACCGCGCACGGCGCCAATCAGCGCTCCGGGCAACACGCTGCACACGTCGCCTACCACCACGCTGAGGGCCAGCGTCAGGATGGAATTGGTTTCAATGACCGGTTTGACCGGCGTACCGGCTTCCGAAAAAGCCGCATCCACAATCGTACGGTTGTACATTTCACGCGTCAGCAGGCACAAAGGAAGCTTGGCCGCTTCGGCCCAGGTGATTTTTGGGCCGATCTGCATGTGCTCGGAATGCGCGATTCCGGCCTTGCGCACCAGAAAATAATGCTCGGTGTACTGCGGCACATGGCGCAGGCGCGGGCTGTAGCGGGCCAGCCTGTCGGTGTAGCCCAGGCCCATGTCGAGCGACAAATTCTCCAGCCCGAGCTCCAGCTCGGACGAACTCAGCGAGCGCACGATGGGCGATATGCCGGGGTGGCGCGCATGCAACATGGCAGAAAACCGCGCCACCACCGGCATGGCGGTAGGCACCGCGCCAATCGTCAGCGAGCCTTGCGGTTTTCCCGCCACGCTGTTGAGGTCTTGCTGCAGCAACTCACGCTCATGCAGCATGCGCTGGGCGCTGGCCAGCACACGCTCGCCCTCTGCGGTGAAGCCGCCAAAGGTCCGCCCACGCTTGACGATGGCTGTGCCAAACTCTTCTTCTAGCGCCCGCAATGCATTTGACAGTGCAGGTTGCGTGATGTGGCAAGCCAGCGCCGCACGCCCAAAATGCTTGTGCTCGTCAAGCGCAGCCAGGTAACGCAGGGAGGCAAGCAGGTTCATGGCACGGTACGGCCCCGAGGGGGATCAGGTGTTTTTTGATATCGTAATGGTCGGAAATTTGGCTGAAAAATCCTTCGCCTTGGCAGCCACCGTGATCGCCATTTTGCGGGCGATGGCCTTGTAAATGCCGGCTACCTCGCCGTCCGGGTCGGCCACCACCGTGGGCCTGCCGTTGTCGGCTTGCAGGCGAATCTGCATATCCAGCGGCAACGCGCCGAGGTAATCCATCTTGTAGTCTGCTGCCATTTTCTTGCCACCGTCTGCACCAAAAATATGCTCAGAATGACCACAATTACTGCAAATGTGCACCGCCATGTTTTCAACAATACCCAAAATCGGCACGCCAACTTTCTCAAACATCTTGATGCCTTTTTTGGCGTCAAGCAAGGCGATATCTTGCGGCGTGGTAACAATCACCGCCCCTGTCATGGGCACGCGCTGGCTCAGCGTGAGCTGAATGTCACCCGTGCCGGGCGGCATGTCGACGATCAGGTAATCCAGGTCTTTCCAGTTGGTCTGCCTCAAGAGTTGCTCTAACGCCTGGGTCGCCATCGGGCCGCGCCAGATCATGGCTTCGTCCTGCGCCACCAGAAAACCAATCGACATGACCTGGATGCCGTAGTTCTCCATTGGCTCCATGTTTTTGCCATCAACGCTCTCTGGGCGGCCTTCAATACCCATCATCATGGGCTGGCTGGGGCCATAAATATCGGCATCGAGCAAGCCAACACTGGCACCTTCGGCCGCCAGCGCCAACGCCAGATTAACGGCGGTAGTGCTTTTGCCGACACCGCCCTTGCCCGAAGCCACCGCGATGATGTTTTTGACATTGGGCAGCAGCTGCACGCCACGCTGCACGCTGTGGCTGACAATTTTGACGCTGAGGTTGACAGACACGTTGCCGACACCGGCAACGCTTTTGGCCGCCGCAATCAGGCTCTTGCGAAACGCTGCAAACTGGCTTTTGGCGGGGTAACCGACTTCTACGTCAAACGCCACGTCGGCGTCGGTGATTTGCAGGTTTTTGATGGATTTGCTGATGACAAAATCTTTGCCCGTATTGGGGTCAATGACGTTGGCGAGCGCTTGAAGCAATTGGTCTTGGGTCGGCATGCGGTAATTTCCTGTGAACCTGTCAGTGTAGCCAAGACACTTAAAATGCCAGATTAACCCCACAAAAAGCCTACAGATGTCCCGCCAACTCTTCGTCACCACCGCCCTGCCCTACGCCAACGGCAAATTCCACATCGGCCACATCATGGAATATATCCAGGCCGACATCTGGGTGCGGTTTCAACGCATGCAGGGCAACCACGTCAATTTTGTAGGGGCCGACGACGCACATGGCGCGCCCATCATGATTGCGGCTGAAAAAGCCGGGTTGAGCCCACAGCAGTTTGTAGCGAACATTGCAGCCGGGCGCAAAGAGTATCTGGACGGTTTTCACATTGAATTTGACAACTGGAGCTCCACCGACTCCCCAGAGAACCACGCACTGGCGCAACAGATTTACCGTGACCTCAAAACCAATGACTTGATTGAAACCAGGACCATTGAACAGTTTTTTGACCCCGACAAGAACATGTTTTTACCAGACCGTTACATCAAGGGAGAATGCCCCAAATGCGCGAGTAAAGACCAGTATGGCGACAACTGCGAAAACTGCGGTGCGGTGTATGCCCCGACAGATTTGATCAACCCGTATTCAGCTTTGTCAGGTGCGACGCCGGTCCTGAAAAGCTCGGAGCACTTTTTCTTCAAGCTGTCGGACCAGCGCTGTGTGGACTTTCTGGAAAGCTGGACCCAGGACGGAAGGCTGCAACCGGAAGTCGCCAACAAGGTGAAAGAATGGTTCAGCGTTCGTACCAACCCCGACGGTAGTCAAAGCGAGGGGCTCGGCGACTGGGACATCAGCCGTGATGCGCCCTACTTTGGCATTCAGATTCCCGACGCGCCAGGCAAGTATTTTTACGTCTGGCTGGATGCACCCGTGGGCTACCTGGCGTCACTGAAAAACTTGCTTGAAAAGCGTGGCGAAAATTTTGACGCCTACATGGCTCTGCCCGGGCTGGAGCAGCACCACTTCATCGGCAAGGATATTGTGACGTTTCACACCTTGTTCTGGCCCGCGATGCTCAAGTTCAGTGGCCGCAAAACGCCCGACAAGATTCACGTTCACGGTTTTCTCACCGTCAACAACGGCGAAAAAATGAGCAAAAGCCGCGGCACCGGGCTGGACCCCCTGAAATACCTGAGCCTGGGCATGAACCCGGAGTGGCTGCGCTACTACCTGGCAGCGAAACTCAACGCCAAAAACGAAGACATTGACTTCAATGCCGATGACTTTATGGCGCGGGTGAACAGCGATTTGATCGGCAAGTACATCAATATTGCAAGCCGTGCGGCCGGTTTTATTGCCAAGCGTTTTGCTGGCAAGCTGGGTGAGGTGTCGGCTGACGGCTCAAGCCTGCTTGCGGCACTGCGTGACCAAAAAGACAACATCGAGCAGCTGTACGAAAGCCGGGAGCTGGCCAAAGCGTTGCGGGAAACCATGCTTTTAACGGACCGCGTGAATGCGTATGTGGACCAGAACAAGCCATGGGAGCTGGCCAAACAGCCGGGTATGGACGCGCGCCTGCAAGACGTTTGCACTGTTTGCATTGAGGCTTTCCGGATTTTGAGCATTTACCTCAAGCCGGTCTTACCGGCCCTCGTCCTGCAGGTCGAACACTTCATTAAAACCAGGCCGCTGTCGTTTTCGGACGTAGCAAGCAGCCTGGGCAAAGATCACCTGATTGGCGATTACAAGCACCTGATGCAACGCGTCACCCCAGAACAACTTGAAGCACTCTTTGAGCCTCCTGCCCAAGCAGAATCGGCATTAGAAGCTATAGATTCAATAGCAACGGTCCCTGGCGGCGAAGAGATAGCCCCCACCATCACCATTGACGACTTCGCGAAAATTGACCTGCGTATCGCCAAAATCGTCAATTGCGAGGCCGTCGAAGGCTCGGTCAAGCTGCTGCGCCTGACGCTGGATGTGGGTGAAGGCCGCATGCGCAATGTCTTTAGCGGCATCGCTAGCGCCTACAAACCCGAAGACCTGATCGGCAAACACACGGTGATGGTCGCCAACCTGGCTCCGCGCAAGATGAAGTTCGGCATAAGTGAGGGCATGGTTTTGGCGGCCAGCCACGCAGATGCCAAAGCCCAGCCCGGCATTTACGTGCTAAAGCCCTTGCCTGGTGCTATGGCGGGCATGCGGATAGGGTAGTGCTGACGAAGCGCCGAAAGTCAAGCCGGCGGCGCGGCTAACACCCCTGTTTGATGCCGTACAGGTATTTTTCATGCCTGACTGCTAGCCTGTTGGTCTCGTCAACGTCCTTTGGAATTGGCCATATCGTCGTCTGCCGATGCCGTGCTGACCACCTGCAGATTCTGGTCGAACACCACGGTAAACACCATCGCCGTGCTGGGCGGGTTCAGGTAGCGCCAATCGTAGTGCGTTTGCTGCTTGAGCGCGTACGGAGTGACCTTCATGGGCTTACCCAGCATTTTGCGCACCTGCTCCATCGGCATGCCGGGCAGCACCTTGGCGAAGTTGGACGGGTTTAACACCTGCCGCAACGCGCTCATCTTGCCGTCAGGGCCCATGGTGATCATGTAATTGGCCATGCCTGCGGACTGACGGCTGTATTCAAAGGTTCGCGCGCCAGGCGCGGCAGCCGCACCGGGCGGCGGCGTTGCGGCCATATCGAAGGCGTCCCAGATCTTTTCGGGCTCGCCAAAACGCGCGCGTACGTCAGCCTCGGTGGCGACGCCCTCTTCAAGCTCGGAAATGCGCTGCTGGTCGCAACCCACCAGACCCAGAAAAATTGACAACACACCCATTGCGGCCATCGCCTTTGTGAAAGTTTTAATGCGCACATCAGTCCCCGGTAAAATCAGGGAGCAACACGTTTGTCCCCTTTACAGGCAGTTTAGACCCATGTCCCTCGTCAACTTTTTTCGCCGTCCCGACTACACCTCCGAAGCCACCCAGTTTATTGACCAGTTAAAAGCCAATAAGCCGACGCTGGAGGCAGAGCAACGCGCGGGCCGCGCCCTGCTGTGGGACAAAAACCTCAACCGCGCCGAGCAGGCCGATTACCTTGATGGCCGGGTTTCCCAGCAGTCCTATGTCTACGGGACCAGCAGCCACCCAAACGGGAAATAGCAATCAAAAAGTCCGCTGCATCAAATAATGCGGGGGCTCTTAGCTATATTTTTTATAGCAGTCACTTTTTACACAACTTGACTATCCCCAGCGGCTGTCATGTCACCTATTCCCTCCTCCCCCCGCACTAGCCTGCCGCATGCCGCCACAAGCCAAGATATGGCGTCGGTGATGCCCGAGGCAGTAGACCAGGTCGCGCTGGCACGCCTGTATGGCGAGCCGTTGTTTGCCATGCCGCACGATTTGTACATACCGCCAGACGCGTTGCAGGTGTTTCTGGAGGCGTTTGAAGGCCCACTGGACTTGCTGCTTTACCTGATTCGCAAGCAAAACTTCAACATTCTTGACATCCCGATGGCCGCCGTCACGCGCCAATACCTGGTGTACGTTGACGAGATCCGCGCCACCAACTTGGAGCTGGCAGCCGAGTATTTGCTGATGGCCGCCATGCTGATCGAGATCAAGTCACGCATGCTGCTGCCGCCCAAAAAAGTCGCTGAGGGCATTGAGGCCGAAGACCCACGGGCCGAGCTGGTGCGCCGCCTGCTCGAATACGAGCAGATCAAGCTGGCCGCCCATAAGCTCAACGGGGTTCCGCAATTTGGCCGCGACTTTTTGCGCGTCCAGGTTCATGTGGAGCAATCTTTGCAACCGCGCTTTCCGGATGTGACGGTGGTTGATTTGCAGGACGCCTGGCGCGACATCGTCAAGCGTGCCAAGCTGGTGCAGCACCACTTCATCAGCCGTGAAGAGCTGTCGGTGCGTGAGCACATGAGCATTGTTCTGCGCAAACTGCAAGGCCGCAAGTTTCTCGAGTTCGCGGACTTGTTTGACACCTCACGCGGCATGCCGGTACTGGTGGTGACGTTCATTGCCATGCTTGAATTGTCAAAAGAAGGCCTGCTGGAAGTCACGCAAGCTGAGGCATTCGCACCTGTCTATGTGCGGCTGGCTTACACCCCTGTCTAGGAATTTCAGCGCCTGACGATCCGGTCGCGTTCAACGTGACACTTCACTGAGAACTTGACCGGACACCGGACCAGACGCCTGGCTTACCGGCCGGGCCGGCATCAGACCGACCTAGTGCCGATCTCCAAATCCGCAGCAAGCCAGCCGCGCAGGCTGTTTAAAAAAGCAAACGCCTCCACCTGCGCGAGTTGGTCCAGGCGCACCACCGCCTCTGTCAGCTGGCCGCTGCGCACGGCATCGGCACGCGCAATGCCGCCAAGCAAGCCGCAGCCCAGCGCAGGCGTCAGCCAGCGGCCGGCTATGCGCAGCGCCACATTGCCGCGCGTGCATTCCGTGATTTCGCCCGCTTCATTCCACAGCAAGGTGTCAAATATCTCCGGCTGGGTCGGTGTGAAGGCCTCGTAATGGGCGCGCCGCGTGGTTTTAAAACGCACAAACTCCCCATGCGCCTCGGCCAAGGCGCTGCCGGCCAATGCCAGCTGTACACGCGCTGGCGAGGCATCCATGGCATAGGCCTGCGCCGATGCCTGGCCACTGGCGTTGAGCAGCAGGCGCACGCGCCACAGCCCAGACGGGTGCTGCAGCGCTAGCGCTTGAAGGCACTGCGCTACCTGCACTTCCTGCTCTGGCTGCCACGGGTAGCCAAAATGCGCAGCGGCTGCCGCCATGCGCGCCAAGTGCGCCGGCGCAGCGCGCATCTCGCCGTTGCTCAGTGCCAGCGTTTCAAGCAAATCAAACGCCTGGCTGGCGCGCTCTAAAAAAGCCCGTTTGTGGCGCCACTCCTGCCACTCGGCATCCGGCGCAGCACCCGATGTGATCCCACTGCCAATACCGCAGCGCACGGCATCGCCCTGCAGCAGCACCGTGCGTATCGGCACATTAAAAGTTGCTGCGCCGCCGGGCCGCACGACCCCCAGCGCACCGCAGTACACGCCTCTGGCCTGCGGCTCCAGAGCATGTATCAATTGCATCGCGCGGACCTTGGGCGCGCCGGTTACGGAACCACAGGGGAACAGGGCCGCAAAGACATCCGCTAACGTGCAACCTGCGCGCGTGCGGGCCACAACATCCGACGTCATTTGCCACAAGGTTGGCAGCGCCTCGGTATGAAACAGGCGCGGCACCTGCACGCTGAAAGGTTCAGCGACACGCGACACATCGTTGCGCAGCAAGTCCACCACCATGACGTTTTCGGCCCGCTCCTTGACCGATGTGCGCAGCAGCTCTGCTTGCGCGGCATCGCTTTCAGGCGTGCCGCCGCGAGCCGCCGTGCCTTTCATGGGCCG
>JANXTM010000028.1 GCA_025352405.1 Polaromonas sp. | reverse complement strand
ACTTCGGGGTCGGTGTAGGCGACGCTTGGGATGACGCGGGCGTTAAACGCTGCGCTGGCCAGTTCTTTGTTGCCTTGCAGCTCGCCGGCAATGACCTCTGCCGCCACGTGGGCCTCGTGCACCGCCTTGTGCGCGAGCATGGGCTGGCCAACGATGTCGCCGATGGCGAAGATGTGGGGCACGTTGGTGCGCATCTGGATGTCGACGTTGATGAAGCCGCGGTCAGTGACGGCTACACCCGCCTTTTCAGCAGCGATTTTCTTGCCGTTGGGCGTACGGCCCACGGCCTGCAAAACCAGGTCATAGGTTTGCGGCGCTGGTGCGGTGCCGCCTGCTTCGGCCGCTTCAAATGTCACCTCTATGCCCTCAGGCGTGGCTTTGGCGCCCACGGTTTTGGTTTTGAGCATGATGTTGTCAAAACGCGGGGCGTTCATTTTTTGCCAGATTTTGACCAGGTCGCGGTCAGCGCCTTGCATCAGGCCGTCCATCATTTCGACCACATCCAGGCGCGCGCCCAGTGTGCTGTAAACCGTACCCATTTCCAGGCCAATAATGCCACCGCCCAAAATCAACATGCGTTTGGGAACTTCTTTCAGGGCCAATGCGCCGGTGGAATCCACCACGCGCGGGTCTTCTGGCATGAAAGGCAGGCGCACGGCTTGACTGCCCGCAGCAATGATGGCCTTCTTGAACCGGATGGTCTGGGTTTTGCCTGTTTTTTCCTGCCCTTGGGGGCCGGTGGTTTCTTCAACCTGCAAGTGATTGGCATCCACAAACTGACCGAGGCCGCGCACGGTGGTGACCTTGCGCATCTTGGCCATGGCCGCCAGGCCGCCGGTGAGCTTGCCGATCACTTTGTCTTTGTGGCTGCGAAGCATGTCAATGTTAACTTTGGGTGGGCCAAACTCAATGCCCAGCGCACCGAGGTGACTGACCTCGTCCATCACCGCCGCCACATGCAGCAAAGCCTTGGAGGGGATGCAGCCAACGTTCAGGCAGACACCGCCCAGGGTGCTGTAGCGCTCGACCAAAATGACTTTCAGGCCTAAATCTGCGGCGCGAAAGGCGGCCGAATAACCACCAGGGCCAGCGCCCAACACCAGCAGGTCGCAGTCCAGATCAGCAGTGCCTGCAAAATTCTCAGTCGCAGTCGCAGAGGATGCGGCAGGGGAAACTACTAGGCTTGCTACATTATTAATAGCAAGTGGCGCTTGTGTTGCCTGCTGCAAAGCCTCTTTTGGATCTGCAGTCGCGCCGGCGGCTGCGCCTTCAAGGCTCAAAACGACCGACCCTTGCTTGACCTTGTCGCCCAGTTTGACCATGATCTCTTTGACCACGCCTGCACTTGACGACGGGATTTCCATCGATGCCTTGTCGCTCTCGACAGTGAGCAGGCTTTGATCAACCTTGATGCTGTCGCCCACCTTGACCAGCAACTCAATCACGGTAACTTCGTCAAAGTCACCAATGTCCGGAACTGTGATGTCGCTCATTTGGAGGCTTTCAATTTGAGGGTGAATACTTCAATCGGGCCGGCTGAATTTTTATCAAACTCGCAGCCGGCGTTCATACCCGCTACAGCGACTTCGCGTGCGGTTTTGGCTTTGTCCCAGACGGCATGCATGGCGCCGAGCGCAAAACTACGGCCCGAGCCAATGCCCCAGAACTCCTTGAACTCGAACACTTCGCGGTAGCTGTATAGGCCAAAAATACCGCAGGCGTTGGCAATGACTACTGTGAACTGGCTTGACTCGTAGGGGTCGTTGTCGTCTTCTTTGGTTTGCAAAAAAAACGTTTCCTTGAGCACCGGGTGCAGCTTGAGAAAGGTGTCGTACACCTCGTCCCGGGAGCCGAACTTCAGCTCTTCCTTGGGCAAAGTAGCCATGGCTTTGCGCAACGCGGGAAAATGCGCCACCGTTCCCGCCATGCCCACGTAGCTGATGCCTTGTAGCGTGTCAACCTTGAATACTTTGCTGTTGGCCTCAAAACGGTGCGGCAGGCTGGTGTCGCCAAACGTCACCAGTGTGTCAGCAGCGATGACAACATGCCCTGCTTTTTTGACAACGACCAGAGTGGTCACAGCAAAACACGCCTGAAGTCGGCCAAAATTTGCCCCAAATAGGCGTTAAAGCGTGCAGCGGCTGCACCGTCAATCACCCGATGGTCCCAGGTCAGCGACAAGGGCAGCATCAAGCGTGGTTGAAATGCCTTGCCGTCCCAGACTGGTTCCATCACGCTTTTGCAAACACCCAAAATGGCAACTTCAGGCGCATTGATGATGGGTGTGAAGTAACGCCCGCCAATACCGCCCAGGCTAGAGATGGTGAAGCAGGCGCCCTGCATTTCAGCCGGACTGAGTTTGCCGTCACGCGCTTTTTTTGCCAGCTCGCCCATCTCCTGGCTGATCTGCATAATGCCTTTTTTATCGCAATCCCGAATGACCGGCACCATCAGCCCGTTGGGCGTGTCTGCGGCAAACGCGATGTGAAAGTATTGCTTGTAGACAATGGCGTCACCGTCAATTGAGGCATTGAAGTCAGGGAACTTCTTGAGCGCCGACACGCAGGCCTTGATGAGGAAGGCCAGCATGGTGACCTTCACGCCGCCCTTTTCATTTTCTTTATTGGTGGCTACGCGAAACGCTTCCAGATCGGTGATGTCTGCGTCATCAAAGTTGGTGACGGCAGGAATAACGATGGCGTTGCGCAGCAAGTTGGCACCGCTGATTTTTTTAATACGGCCCATTTCCTTTCGCTCGACGGGTCCAAACTTGGCAAAGTCCACCTTGGGCCACGGGATCAAGCCAAGGCCCGTGCCGTCGCCACCCGACGCTGCAGGCGCCTGCACACCCTGCGCCTGGGTGCGGCTGCTGCCGTCCATGACGGACCGTGTGAAGCGCTGCACGTCCTCAAGGGTGATGCGGCCCTTGGGACCTGCGCCTTTGACCTCAGCCAACGGCACACCCAGCTCGCGCGCAAATTTGCGCACCGACGGCGATGCATGTGGCAGATTGCCGGTTGGTGCAGCGCTGGGCTCATAGGCAGCCAATGGCGCGCTGATTGCAACGGCTGCCATCGGCGCCACTGCTGCGGGTACCGGTGCCGCAGCAGCTGGTGCTAGTGCTGGTACTGACGCGGTTGCGGCAGCGTTGGCCGATGCAGCAACAGGCGCTGCCGTGCCCTCCAGCACCGCCAGCAAATCACCAATATTGATTGTGTCGCCGAGCTTGACCATCAGCGCTTTCAGCACGCCGGCGCTAGACGCCGGAATCTCCATCGACGCCTTGTCAGACTCGACCGTAACCAGCGACTGCTCAACCTTGATCACGTCACCCACCTTGACCAGCACTTCAATAACTGTGACGTCTTTAAAGTCGCCAATGTCAGGTACCCGAATTTCAACCGGGCCAGCGTTGGAGACACCAGCTGCGGCTACAAGTGCTCCGGCGGGTGGTACAACTGGTGACGCTACTGAATCAATAGCAGCTGGCGCCGATGTTTCGTGCCTGATCGTCTCTTTTGGTGCCTCAACAGCAGCGGACACGCCTGCCTCGACCGTCTCCAGGCTGAGCACCACCGAACCCTGCTTAACCTTGTCGCCGAGTTTGACAAGCACAGACTTGACCAAGCCCGCCGCGCTGGACGGGATTTCCATGGAGGCCTTGTCAGACTCCACCGTCAGCAACGACTGGTCTGCCTTGATGGTGTCACCGGGTTTGACAAGCACTTCAATGACCGTGACTTCGTCAAAGTCGCCAATGTCTGGAACCTGAATATCTATGATTGCCATATTTTTCTCCAATCAGTTGCGCGCAGGTCTGGGCCGCGCCAGCCTACGCTTTACAAACAATGTTTAAGCGTAAAGAGGGTTGATTTTTTCGACCTGAATGGCGTACTTTTTGATCGCCTCGGCAACCAATGCAGCAGGTACCGTGCCTTCTTCGCTCAGCGCCTTCAACGCAGCCACCACGATGTAGTGACGGTTGATTTCAAAGTGCTCGCGCAGCTTACTTCTGAAGTCGCTACGGCCAAAACCGTCGGTGCCCAGCACCTTGAACGTCCGGCCCTTGGGAATGTAGTTACGGATCTGCTCGGCATAAGCCTTCATGTAGTCGGTCGACGCGACCACAGGCCCTAGGTGCTTTTCAAGCTGCTGGCCGACGAAGGGCACGCGGGCCGCCTCAAGCGGGTGCAACAAATTCCAGCGTTCGGCGTCCTGGCCGTCACGGGCCAGCTCGTTAAAGCTTGGGCAGCTCCAGACATTGGCGGCAACGCCCCATTCTTTTTCAAGCAGCGCTTGCGCCGCAATTGATTCGCGCAAGATAGTGCCAGAGCCGAGCAATTGCACGCGCGGCGCATTGGCTGCAGCGGTGTCAGTGCCGGGCTTGCACAAATACATGCCCTTGATGATCTGCTCTTCAGTGCCGGGCGTGAGGCCAGGCATAGCGTAATTCTCGTTGAGCAACGTGAGGTAAAAATACACGTTGTCCTGCTTTTCGACCATGCGCTTAAGGCCATGGTGCAATATCACGCCGACTTCATGCGCAAAGGTAGGATCGTATGAAATGCAATTGGGAATCGTGCCCGCCATGATGTGGCTGTGACCGTCTTCGTGCTGCAGGCCTTCGCCGTTAAGCGTGGTGCGGCCGGAAGTGCCGCCCAACAAAAAGCCGCGCGCCTGCATGTCACCTGCCGCCCACGCCAGATCGCCCACACGCTGAAAGCCGAACATCGAGTAGTACACATAAAACGGCACCATGATGCGGTTGTTGGTGCTGTAGCTGGTGGCTGCGGCAATCCAGCTGCTCATGCCGCCAGCTTCGTTGATGCCTTCCTGCAGGATCTGGCCCTTTTTATCTTCCTTGTAATACATCACCTGGTCTTTATCGACGGGCGTGTACTTTTGGCCTTCCGGGTTGTAAATACCGATCTGGCGAAACAGACCTTCCATGCCAAAGGTGCGCGCTTCATCCACCAAAATCGGCACAATGCGGGGCCCCAGCGCCTGGTCGCGCAGCAGCTGCGTGAGAAAACGCACATAGGCTTGGGTGGTCGATATTTCGCGGCCTTCTGGCGTCGGCTCCATCACTGATTTAAAGATATCCAGCGCTGGCACCGTGAAGCTCTCGTCCGCCTTGGTACGGCGGTGCGGAAGATAACCACCAAGCGCTTTGCGGCGCTCGTGCAAGTATTGCATTTCAGGCGTGTTGTCGGCGGGCTTGTAAAACGGAATGTCGGCCAGTTGGCTGTCGGGAATCGGTATATTGAAGCGGTCGCGGAACGCCTTGATGTCTTCATCCGACAGCTTTTTGGTCTGGTGAACGTTGTTCTTGCCCTCACCAATCTTGCCCATGCCAAACCCTTTAACGGTTTTGATCAGGAGCACGGTGGGCTGGTCCTTGTGCTTGACGGCCGAGGCAAACGCGGCATAAACTTTTTTGGAATCGTGGCCGCCCCGACGCAGCTCAAAAATCTCCTCGTCGCTCATGTGCGCGACCATTTCCAGCGCTTTCGGGTGCTGACCGAAAAAGTGCTTGCGTACGTAGGCGCCGTCATTGGCTTTCATGGCCTGGTAGTCGCCATCCAGCGTGTCCATCATGATTTTTTTCAAAATGCCGTCTTTGTCTCTGGCCAGCAAAGCGTCCCAGCCGCTACCCCACAGCAGCTTGATGACGTTCCAGCCACTGCCGCGGAACTCGCCTTCGAGCTCTTGCACGATCTTGCCGTTGCCGCGCACCGGGCCATCCAGGCGCTGCAAGTTGCAATTGATAACAAACACCAGGTTGTCGAGCTTTTCGCGCGCGGCCAGGCCAATCGCGCCCATGGATTCGACTTCGTCCATCTCGCCGTCGCCGCAAAACACCCAGACCTTGCGGTTTTCAGTGTTCGCGATACCACGGGCATGCAAATACTTGAGGAAACGCGCCTGGTAGATTGCCATCAACGGGCCCAACCCCATGGACACCGTAGGGAACTGCCAGAACGCTGGCATCAGTTTGGGGTGCGGGTAGCTCGACAAGCCCTTGCCATCGACCTCTTGTCTGAAGTTGAGCAACTGCTCTTCCGTCAAGCGGCCCTCCAGGTAAGCACGCGCGTAAACACCAGGCGAGACATGGCCCTGGATGTACAGGCAGTCACCACCGTGTTCCTTGCCAGGCTCAGCGCTTTCAGCATGCCAGAAGTGATTGAAACCTGCGCCAAACAAACTCGCCAACGAGGCAAATGAGCCAATGTGTCCGCCCAAATCGCCACCATCGGCCGGGTGCAAGCGGTTGGCCTTGACGACCATGGCCATGGCGTTCCAGCGCATGTAGGCGCGCAGGCGCTCTTCAATGTCCAGGTTGCCGGGCGAGCGCTCTTCCTGGTCCGGCTCAATCGTGTTGACGTAGCCGGTAGTGGCCGAAAAAGGCATGTCTATGCTTTTCTGGCGGGCGTGTTCAAGCAGTTGTTCGAGTAAAAAGTGGGCGCGCTCAGGGCCTTCACTTTCAATCACGGCGGACAGTGCGTCCATCCATTCGCGGGTTTCTTGTGCGTCTTTATCCGGTGCACCTGCGGCACCGGCGTTCATTGCGTTGTCTTGATTTGCAGCCATGTCTTGTCTCCTGCTTGTAGTTAACTCTAGGTTCATCACCGCCTGAATCCGGCTGGGAACCGGGCACAAGGTTTTTGTCGAAGCGTGTTACGCACAGCCATTTGTATACGCAATTTAGGTTCGATTCTCTAGTTTCTCATAATTTTTAATAAATTTCAAATAGTGCTTTTTGATTTCATATTATAGAATTTACAGGGAATTTGAAAGATTTCAAAGCGTGACTAACTCCAATCGACACGCTTTCTACCCCTCACCACGTCTCGCGGTAACCGCGATGTCACTTAAACTGCTAACTCTGCCCTATGTCCATCTTGATTCCACACGTTGAAACGCTACCAAGCCGTCACACGCTGGCGTGGTGGCGGCACTGGTGGCGCAAACAATCGCCGTCCCGCCAAGACCGATTCATCACCCTGGGGCCGTTGCTGGCCGTCATGTTGTTTCTGGCTGCGGTCATTGCTGCTTTTGGCTACCTGCGTATTGAAGAGATTGATCGTGAGCAGCAAGCCGTCAAGCGTGACGTCGAATATGCCCAGCAAAGGTTGCGCTTGCGACTGCTGGAGCGGCAAGAGCAGCTCATGCGGATAGGCCGCGATGTCTCTAACAAAGAGGTAGATGCAGAAGAGTTCATTTCGCAGGCTGAGTCGCTTGTAAACCAATACCCCGAATTGCTGGCTGTGTCATGGATAGATTCAAAACGCCGCGTCAAGGTGGCGTATGTATCGGCCAGCGCCAATGCGACCCAGGTCCGCGGCGCCGGCCAGTTGCTCAAGCCGGGAGAGACCGATGGCACCTACGGGCTGGCGCAGGATTTACGCCAGCCGGTTTATTCGCGCCCGCTCAATCCACAGGAAAGCAGCGACTACAACGCGCCCACCTTGCAGTTGCTGGTTCCACTGGACGAGCAAGGCAAATTTGGCGGCGTCATCATGGGCGAATATTCGATTGACGGCTTGCTGCGTTTTGGCGTACCCTCCGAAGTAGCAGCCAAATACGCTGTGACACTGGTAGACGACAAAAACACCGTGGTGGCTGGTAACCAGCCACCACCACGCAACCCAGCCGCCCGCCTAGTGCCCTGGTCTGACAGCGCTGCAGCATATGAAATACCAGTTTCACCGGTTGGCAATGGCCTGCTGATTCGTGCACAAGGCTACAGAGCGTCGCTGGGTGTGGTGGGCAACAGCTTTTTCTGGCTGGTCAGTGCATTGAGCGCGCTTACGGTGTGGATGCTACTGGGTAACTGGCGTCACACGCGGCGACGGGTGCAGGCCCAGCAGGCGCTGGTCTCGGAAACCAACTTTCGCCGGGCCATGGAAAACTCCATGCTGACCGGCATGCGTGCACTCGATTTGCAGGGCCGCATTACTTACGTCAACCCGGCTTTTTGCCAAATGACGGGCCTGACCGAAGCTGAGCTGGTAGGCCGTACGCCGCCCTTTCCGCACTGGCCTGAGGCCGAGCTGGACACTTCAATGGCGCGTCTAGACGACGAGCTGCATGGCCGCACCCCCCCGGGCGGATTTGAAGTGCGCGTGAAACGTAAAAACGGCCAGATTTTTGATGCCCGCATGTACGTGTCGCCGCTGATTGACCCGCGCGGTCAACAAACTGGCTGGATGACTTCAATGACAGACATCACAGAGCCGAAACGCATTCGCGAAGAATTGTCAGCCTCCTATGAGCGATTCACCACCGTTCTGGAGGGACTCGATGCAGCCGTATCGGTCGCGCCCCTGAGCAGCGAAGAACTGCTGTTTGCCAACAAGTTATACCGGTCATGGTTTGGCGGCGAGGTGTCCGGGCACCTGAACCTGATTGCGCAGGCCGGTGTGCCCGCTGCCATGCCCACGGACGATGCGCTCGACGCTGTGGATGGCCTGGCTGGTCTGCCCACCGACACCCTGACCACCGCCCAGACAGAAAATGCAGAAATCTTCGTGCCCAAGCTCGCCAAGTGGCTTGAAGTACGCTCGCGTTACCTGACATGGGTGGACGGTCGGTTGGCACAGATGGTGATTGCCACCGACATCACCCCACGCCGCCACGCGGAAGAGCAAGCTTTTCAACAAAACGAACGCGCCCAGACGGCCAGCCGCCTGATCACCATGGGCGAAATGGCGTCGAGCGTGGCGCATGAACTAAACCAGCCCTTGACGGCGATCAACAACTATTGCAACGGCATGGTTTCGCGCATCAAGGGCCAACAGATCAGCAATGAAGACCTGCTGGTGGCGCTGGAGAAAACCGCAAAACAAGCCAACCGCGCCGCGCAAATCATTCAGCGCATACGCTCTTTTGTTAAACGCAGCGAACCCAACCGAAGCTCGGCAGACGTGGCTACGTTGGTCAGCAACGCGATGGAGCTTGCAGACATTGAGCTGCGCAGGCACAACGTACGCCTGTCGCATTACATCGCAGCCCGCCTGCCAGCCATGATGGTGGACCCGATTTTGATCGAGCAGGTGCTAATCAACCTGATGAAAAACGCGGCTGAATCCATTGAGCAGGCGCAGCTGCCGACGGCAAGGCGCAGCGTTGAATTGCGCGTGGTCCCCCGAACCATTGAGGATCAGAATGTGGTGGAGTTTTCGGTGCTTGATTCTGGCAAGGGCCTGTCGCCCGAGGTCATGGGGCGGCTGTACGAGGCGTTCTACTCCACCAAGGCCGAAGGCATGGGCATTGGCCTCAAGCTGTGCCGCAGCATCGTGGAGTCACACCAGGGCCGGATGGTTGCCGAGAACCTCTACAATGGGGACGCTGTGGTGGGGTGCCGGTTCACTTTCTGGATACCGGTAGCGCCCCTGCTTTTACCTGCACCACCCGCTACCGATAACATAGCAAGCATCTAGCCGTTATCCTATGGTCAGGCACAGTTCGCTCGACGTTCACGAAAGACACTTTGCATGAGCTTGATTCCCAAAAAAGGCACCGTCTACGTCGTTGATGACGATGAGGGCGTGCGCGATTCGCTTCAGTGGCTGCTTGAGGGCAAAGATTACCGGGTGCGCTGCTACGACTCGGCTGAAACTTTTCTGAGCCGCTACGACGCCCGTGAAGTGGCTTGCCTGATCGTTGACATTCGCATGGGCGGCATGACGGGGCTGGAGCTGCAAGACCGGCTGGTCGAACGAAAATCACCACTGCCCATCGTTTTCATCACCGGTCACGGCGACGTGCCTATGGCGGTGAACACTATGAAAAAAGGCGCCATGGATTTCATACAAAAGCCGTTTCAGGAAGACGCCCTGGTCAACTTGGTCGAGCGCATGCTGGAGCAAGCCAAGGAAGCCTTTGTGGGCCACCAGCAGTCTGCCAGCCGCGACGCACTGCTTGCCAAGCTCACATCGAGAGAGGCGCAGGTGCTCGAACGCATCGTCGCCGGGCGGCTGAACAAGCAAATTGCTGATGACCTGGGCATCAGCATTAAAACGGTGGAAGCGCACCGCGCCAACATCATGGAAAAACTCAACGCCAACACGGTGGCTGACCTGCTGAAAATCGCGCTGGGCTCGACAACGGCAAAAACTTAAATCCGCCAACCTTCTGCTATATTATTTATAGCAAAACGCGCCCGTTATCATTGCGCTAACGGGCGTTTTTACTTGAAAATACAAATGACTGCACAGATCATTGACGGCAATGCCCTCTCAAAACAACTGCGTGCCGACGTCGCATTGCGCGCAGCCGCCCTGTACGCGCGTGGCATCACGCCGGGTCTGGCCGTGGTGCTGGTGGGCGACAGCCCGGCCAGCCAGGTGTATGTGCGCAACAAGATCAAGGCCTGCGAGGACAACGGCCTTCATTCCGTACTGGAAAAATACGCTGCTACGCTCAGTGAAGCCGATTTGCTGGCCCGGGTTTATGCGCTGAACAACGACCCGGCCATTCACGGCATTCTGGTGCAGCTGCCCCTGCCCGCACACATTGACGCGCAAAAGGTGATTGAAGCGATCTCGCCAGCCAAGGATGTGGATGGGTTTCACGTCGCCAGTGCGGGAGCGCTGATGGTCGGCCAGCCGGGGTTTTGGCCCTGCACACCTTACGGCTGCATGAAAATGCTGGCGTCCATTGGCTATGACCTGCGGGGCAAACATGCCGTGGTCATTGGCCGCAGCAACATTGTCGGCAAGCCCATGGCGCTGATGCTGCTGCAGAAAAACGCCACGGTAACGATTTGCCACAGCGCGACCAAAGACCTCAAAGCCATGACGCTGCAAGCTGACGTGATTGTTGCGGCTGTCGGCAAGTGCAATGTATTGACTGCGGACATGGTCAAGCCCGGCGCAGTGGTGATTGACGTGGGCATGAACCGCAATGCCGAAGGCAAGCTGTGCGGCGATGTGGACTTTGACGGCGTGAAGGAAGTGGCGGGCTACATCACGCCAGTACCGGGTGGTGTGGGCCCTATGACAATCACAATGCTGCTTATCAATACGCTGGAAGCTGCAGAGCGTTTGTAAGTCTGCTAATGGGCGGGATTTTCAGGGCGGCTCAGGCACCAGAGCGCAAACCCGGAACATACCCACTGCCCGAAATACATCACACTTCCCAGGCCATGCAGCAACTTCAGGTTACCGCCGTCAATGCGTGCACTGACAATCCGCGGCGAAAGACCAAACTCAACAAGCACCACAAGCAAAAATGCAGCTACTATGAATTTAATAGCATATCGTTCCCGTAAATCGTGCCGCAGCGCCTGTTTTGGATTGAAAGCAAGAAGCAAAAACATCGCACAGGCAATGCTCAGCCAGGCTTGTGCGGTGAACAGCTTCGCAGCCATTACACCGGCAGCAGCCGGATTTGGCATGTAGGTAAAAAGCATGGGAACGACTAAAAACCCCAGGCCAGTCAGGCTACCCCACCAAAGCGCAGCCATCAAGATGCCGAAACGGTATCTCATGCGCAAGCTTGGTTTAGATATACATCACTGCGATGATCTCGTAGCGCTTGACACCGCCTGGCGCCATCACGTCAACCGAGTCGCCCTCGTCCTTGCCAATCAGGGCGCGGGCAATCGGTGAGCCAATATTGACGCGGCCAAATTTGATGTCAGCCTCATCTTCACCGACGATCTGGTATGTCACTTTATTGCCAGAATCTTCGTCCTGCAGCTCAATGGTCGAGCCAAAAACCACTTTTCCGCCAGCGTCAATCTCGGACGGGTCAATGATTTGCGCCACTGACAGCTTGCCTTCGATCTCCTGGATCCGGCCTTCGACAAAGCCCTGGCGGTCCTTGGCGGCTTCGTACTCAGCGTTCTCGCTCAAATCGCCCTGCGCGCGCGCTTCCGAAATCGCGTTGATAACCCAAGGGCGGTCAACCGTTTTGAGGTGGTGCAGCTCAGCCTTGAGTTTTTCAGAGCCGATTTTGGTGATGGGAATGGTTGCCATATTTTTGTTTCTCCAAATGCGAAGCCGCCACCAGTCACCTGGCGGCGGCATTTTTCAAGCTGTTTTAAGTTTAATGCAAATAGGGCCGGGTTCGCCCGGTGTTAACCCAATGCTCAGGCCAGCTGGGCGTGCATTTCCTGGATCGAGATCACGCTCAGGTTGTCCAGGTACTTCATGCCCTCAACCGCCGCCTCAGCGCCTGCGATGGTCGTGAAGGTCGTCACACGCGCCAACAATGCCGATGTGCGAATTTGACGGGAATCAGCAATCGCATTGCGGCGCTCTTCGACGGTGTTGATGACCAGCGCAATCTCGTTGTTTTTGATCATGTCCACCACATGCGGCCGGCCTTCTGTGACCTTGTTGACCGTGATGCAATCGATTCCCGCCTCCCGAATGGCCAGCGCCGTACCTTTGGTCGCCACAATATCAAAGTTCATGGCCCGCAATGACCGCGCTACCTCGACTGCCCGTAATTTGTCGTTGTTTTTCACGGTTAGAAAAACTTTTCCTGACGTCGGCAGTTTGGTGCCCGCGCCCAGCTGCGACTTCACAAACGCCTCACCGAAAGTTTTGCCCACGCCCATGACTTCGCCGGTGGACTTCATTTCAGGGCCAAGAATGGTGTCAACACCCGGAAACTTGACGAAAGGAAACACCGCTTCTTTGACGCTGAAATAAGGCGGCGTGACTTCTTTCGTGATGCCCTGCGACGCCAGCGATTGACCGACCATGCAACGTGCCGCCACCTTGGCCAGCTGAATGCCCGTCGCCTTGCTGACGAAGGGCACTGTGCGGGAGGCACGCGGATTAACTTCCAGCACAAAGATAACGTCTTTGCCGTCCACATGCTGAATCGCAAACTGAACGTTCATCAAGCCCACCACGTTCAAAGCTGCAGCCATGGCAGCGGTCTGACGTTTGATCTCCGTGACGGTTTCAGCGCTCAATGAATACGGCGGCAATGAACAGGCTGAATCGCCACTGTGCACGCCCGCCTGCTCGATATGCTCCATCACGCCGCCAATGAAGGTGGCGCCAACCGAGTCGCGAATGCAGTCCACATCGCACTCAATCGCATCATTGAGGAAACGGTCCAGCAACACCGGTGAGTCATGGCTGACCTTGACAGCTTCGCGCATGTAACGCTCCAGGTCACGCTGCTCGTGCACGATCTCCATGGCGCGTCCGCCAAGCACATAGCTGGGGCGCACCACCAACGGATAACCCAGCGCCGCGGCTTTTTCCAGCGCTTCCGGCTCGGTGCGGGCAGTTGCGTTCGGTGGCTGGCGCAGCTTGAGTTCATGCAGCAGTTTTTGGAAACGCTCACGGTCTTCGGCCGCATCAATCATGTCCGGGCTGGTACCGATGATGGGCACGCCATTGGCTTCCAGATCCAGTGCAAGTTTCAAGGGCGTCTGCCCGCCGTACTGCACGATCACGCCAAATGGCTTTTCCTTGTCGACAATTTCCAGCACGTCTTCAAGTGTCAGCGGCTCAAAATACAAACGGTCGCTGGTGTCGTAATCGGTGGAAACGGTCTCGGGGTTGCAATTGACCATGATGGTCTCGTAACCGTCTTCCCGCATGGCCAGTGCCGCATGCACGCAGCAGTAATCGAATTCGATGCCTTGACCAATGCGGTTTGGTCCGCCGCCCAGCACCATGATTTTTTTGTTGCTGGTGGGTTCGGCTTCGCACTCACTGCCTTCGGACTCGTAGGTCGAGTACATGTAAGCCGTGTTGGTTTCAAATTCAGCCGCACAGGTATCCACACGCTTGTAGACCGGGCGCACGCCCAGCGCAATCCGTTTTTCACGAATCGCGGTGTCGGTGGTTTTAAGCTGCCGGGCAAGCCGGCGATCAGAAAAGCCTTTTTGCTTAAGCGCACGCAAAGTGACTTTGTCAATACTCTCCAGGGTGACGGTTTCAAGCTCAAGTTCAATCTTGACGATCTGCTCGATTTGCACCAGAAACCAAGGGTCAATCTTGGTCAGCGCGAACACCTCGTCCACGCTCATGCCCATGGCGAAGGCATCGCCGACATACCAGATGCGGTCCGGACCCGGCGCGCCCAATTCCTTTTCAAGCACCTCGCGGTCTTGCGTTTTCTCGTTCATGCCGTCGACGCCGACTTCCAGGCCGCGCAAGGCTTTCTGGAATGACTCTTGAAACGTACGGCCCATGGCCATGACTTCGCCCACCGATTTCATCTGCGTCGTCAAACGCGAATCAGCCGTTGGGAATTTCTCGAAAGCGAAACGTGGAATCTTGACGACCACGTAATCGATGCTGGGCTCAAAACTCGCAGGTGTGGCACCGCCAGTGATGTCGTTCCGAAGCTCGTCCAGCGTATAACCAACCGCGAGTTTGGCCGCGACCTTAGCAATCGGAAAACCGGTGGCCTTGGAGGCCAAAGCAGAAGAGCGCGACACCCGCGGGTTCATCTCGATCACGACCATGCGGCCGTCCGCCGGATTGATGGAAAACTGAACGTTGGAGCCACCGGTGTCCACACCGATCTCGCGCAATACAGCCAGACTCGCGTTACGCAAAATCTGGTATTCCTTGTCCGTCAGCGTCTGGGCTGGGGCCACCGTGATGGAGTCACCAGTGTGCACACCCATCGGGTCCAGGTTTTCAATCGAGCACACGATGATGCAGTTGTCGGCCGTGTCGCGCACGACTTCCATCTCGTACTCTTTCCAGCCGAGCAGCGACTCTTCAATCAGCAGCTCTTTGGTCGGCGAGGCTTCAAGACCACGTTTGCAGATTTCTTCAAACTCTTCAGAGTTGTAAGCAATGCCGCCGCCGGTGCCGCCCAGCGTGAAGCTGGGGCGAATGACGGTCGGAAAACCCAGCGTTTTTTGAACCGTCCAGGCTTCGTCCATGCTGTGCGCAATACCGGACCGCGCCGAACCCAAACCGATTTTGGTCATGGCGTCCTTGAACTTCAACCGGTCTTCGGCCTTGTCGATGGCTTCGGGCTTGGCACCAATCAACTCAACCTTGTATTTCTCCAGCACGCCGTTGTGCCACAAATCGAGGGCGCAATTGAGTGCGGTCTGCCCACCCATAGTCGGCAAAATCGCGTCGGGCCGTTCTTTGGCAATGATTTTTTCAACCGTCTGCCAGGTGATCGGCTCGATGTAGGTCACGTCGGCCGTGGCCGGATCGGTCATGATCGTGGCCGGGTTGCTGTTGATCAAAATAACCTTGTAACCCTCTTCCCGCAGCGCCTTGCAAGCCTGCACACCGGAGTAGTCAAACTCGCAGGCCTGGCCAATAATGATGGGGCCGGCCCCGATGATGAGGACGCTTTTTATATCTGTACGTTTAGGCATTATTTTTCTCCGTTGCCTGTTCCATCAGCGCAGTGAACCGATCAAACAAATACGACACGTCGTGCGGGCCGGGCGATGCTTCCGGGTGGCCTTGAAAGCAAAAAGCGGGCTTGTCAGTCCACGCGATGCCTTGCAAGGTACCGTCAAACAAGCTGATGTGGGTGGCGCGCAAGTGGGCCGGCAGACTGGCTGCATCTACAGCGAAGCCGTGGTTCTGGCTGGTGATGCTGACGCGGCCGGTGTCCAGATCTTTCACCGGGTGGTTCGCGCCGTGGTGGCTCTGCTTCATTTTGAAAGTTTTAGCCCCCGCGCTGAGCGCCATGAGCTGGTGTCCCAGGCAAATACCGAAGGTCGGAATACCGGTTTCAATCAAATCGCGCACCGCTGAAATTGCGTAGTCACAGGGCTCAGGGTCGCCCGGTCCGTTGGCCAGGAAGATCCCGTCCGGTTTGAGCTTGAGCACGTCAGCGGCGGGTGTTTGCGCAGGCACTACGGTGATGCGCGCGCCGCGCTCGGCCAGCATGCGCAGAATATTTTTCTTCACGCCAAAGTCAAAGGCGACCACATGAAACTTCGGCGTAATTTGCACGCCGTAACCCGAGCCAAGTCTCCACTCGGTTTGCGTCCACTGGTAAGTTTGTTTGACTGACACGACTTTGGCCAGGTCCAGCCCGGCCATGCCAGGCGCATCTTTGGCCATGGCGATGGCTTGGTCGATGGCGGCTTGCGACACCGTTTCGTCCAGGGCCAGGGCCATGATGCAGCCGTTTTGTGCGCCTTTGGTACGCAGATGGCGTGTCAGCTGACGGGTGTCAATGCCGGCAATCGCGACGGTGTTTTCCTTGACCAGATACGCTGACAAGGTGATGGTCGAGCGGAAGTTGGAGGCCAGTAGCGGCAAGTCCTTGATAATCAGCCCTGCTGCATACACTTTCTCGGACTCCACGTCTTCGGTGTTGATGCCGTAATTACCGATATGGGGGTAAGTCAGCGTGACGATCTGCTGGCAATAGCTGGGGTCCGTGAGGATTTCCTGGTAGCCGGTCATGGAGGTATTGAATACCACCTCACCGATCGTGGCGCCCGGTGCGCCTATCGAATTGCCGATAAAGACCGTGCCGTCTGCGAGCGCCAAAATGGCGTGAGGGGTTTTTCCTGATGTTCCCTGTAGAGACAAAAGCACTGGGTTCTCCGATTTAGTTACGGTTCGCCCAAGCGTACACAACTGTCTTGATGAGACTTTTGCGGGCTGCTGATTTGAGGGGGTTTGCTTTGTATGCGCTTGGGCGAAGCTGTGTTTTGAAAAGCCACTGATTATAACTTGAGACCAGGGCGCAACAAACGCAATCATCACGCCTGGCAAACATCCATGCCTTCATGACCTGCATGGATCCAAGCGACATCCGAGGCACCGGGGTCGCAAGCTATCATTAAGTACATGACGTCACGATCTCCTGCCTTGCCCGCGTGGTCCCTGGTTACGCCGCTCGCGGGCTGGGCTCTGTTGGCCGGCATGTGGTTTATGGGCAGAGCCGGGGGATTTCTCATTGCCGCACTGGCCGTGGGCATGCTCGGCTGCGTACTGGCTGCCGTGCACCATGCAGAGGTCATTGCGCACCGCGTCGGGGAACCTTATGGAACCTTTCTGCTTGCCGTGGCCGTCACCATCATTGAAGTCGCGCTGATTGTGTCGCTCATGCTGTCGGGCGGTCCGTCCACAACAGCGCTGGCACGCGACACCGTTTTTGCGGCAGTGATGATCATTTTGAACGGCATGGTGGGGGTGTGCATGTTGATGGGCGGCAGCCGTTTCGGTGAGCAGCGCTTTGGCCTGTATGGCGTGAGTGCATCGCTGGCAACGCTGGCCGCCATTGCCGTGCTGACGCTGGTTTTACCCAACTACACGACGACCGTGGCCGGGCCTTTTTACAGCGTTGCGCAGCTGGCATTTATTGCGGTGGTGTCCATCGTGCTGTACGGCACGTTTGTACTGGTACAAACAGTGCGCCACCGGGATTATTTTTTACCGAAAGAAGCTGCTGACAACAAGCAAGTCCATGCGGAGCCGCCCAGTGGCCGGGTAGCGCTGACCAGTCTTGCATTGTTGATGGCGTGTCTGGCGGCCGTCGTGCTGCTGGCCAAATCGCTGGCGCCCAGCATAGAGGCTGCCGTAGCCAGCGCCGGGGCACCGGTCGCCGTGGTGGGTGTCATCATTGCGGCGGTAGTTTTGCTGCCTGAAGGACTGGCCGCCCTGCGGGCTGCGCGGGCCAATCGCCTGCAAACCAGCCTGAACCTGGCGCTGGGCTCAGCTCTGGCCAGCATCGGTTTGACGATTCCTGCCGTGGCCATTGTCTCCATCGTCACGGGTTGGACGCTCACGCTTGGGCTGGACACCAAATCCAGCGTGCTGCTGCTGCTGTCGCTGTTTGTCGCCACACTGTCGCTGGGCACCGGGCGTACCACCGTGCTGCAAGGGGTCGTGCATCTGGTGATTTTCGCGGCTTACCTGTTCACCACCATCGTGCCCTGAAGTTCAGCCGCGAAGGCGCGGCAACTTCAAAGCCGCCGTGACAGCGAGCTGGCGTAAAGGCAAATCGCTGCCGCTGCCGCCACATTCAGCGACTCTTCGCCGCCGGGCTGGTCAATCCGGACCTTCAGGCTGGCCTTGTCCATCAGGTCGTCTCGCACGCCCTGCCCTTCATGGCCGAGTGCCCAGGCGCAGGGCATTGGGACCGCATTTTTCCCTGTGAGCTGGTGCAAAAAATAGCCCTGGTGGGAGCTTGTCACGACAATCGGAACCTGCAATTCGACCAGCGCCTCGACATCAACACCCTCGACCAGACGCAGCGCAAAGTGTGCACCCATACCGGCACGCAACACTTTGGGTGACCACAACGCCGCCGTGCCCTTGAGCGCAATGATCTGGCTAAAACCAAACGCCGCAGCGCTGCGCAAGACGGAGCCGACATTGCCAGCGTCCTGCACCCGGTCAAGAATGACTGAAGCGGCACCTGGCAGTACCGGTTCTTCTGCCGGCAGGTCCACCACGAATCCCATGCGGGCGGGCGACTCCAGGCCACTGATTTCAGGCAATAAGGCATCCGTAATGACTACGTTTTTAATAGCAGCTCGCCCCCATATTTGCTGCCCTAGAGGCCAAAAAGACTCAGAAAATACGGCTAACGCGGGTTGAATGCCACGCTCAAGCGCGGCCCGGCAGAGGTGGTCGCCTTCCAGCCACACGCGCCGTTCCTTGCGGTAGGCGGTACTGCTGTCCGACAGCCTGCGCAGCGCCTTGACCAATGGGTTGTCGCGCGAGCTGACATGCGTCACCGGTATCGAAAAGTCGTCGCTCACCGCAGCACCTCGGCCACCGGCGCAAACGACCGGCGGTGCTGCGGGCAAGCACCATGCGCACGCAAGGCGGCCAGATGCGCTGCGGTGCCATAGCCTTTGTGGCCGGCAAAACCGTATTGTGGGTATTCGAGGTCATAGTCGGCGCACCAGCGGTCACGGTAGACCTTGGCCAGAATCGACGCAGCAGAAATCGCTGGCACCAGGGCATCACCTTTGACAATCGCCTCAGCCAGAATGACCAGCGTGGGCAAGCGGTTGCCGTCTACCAGAACCTTGTGGGGCTTGAGCCGCAAGCCTTCTACCGCCCGTTTCATGGCCAGCATGGTGGCCTGCAGTATGTTCAGGGCGTCGATTTCTTCAACAGTTGCCAGCGCAATTGAGCAGCACAGCGCTTTGGCCCGAATCTCGTCGTACAGCTTTTCGCGTCGTAAAGCCGTCAATTTTTTCGAATCTGCCAGCCCTTTGATGGGGTTCAGGTCGTTCAAAATGACCGCAGCGGCAACCACTGGCCCCATGAGCGGCCCACGCCCGGCCTCATCCACACCCGCCATCAAGCCCGGGATGTCCCAGGACAAGGGGGTTTGCTCAGCCTTCAAGAATTTTTTCGATTGCATCGGTCGCCAATTGGGAGGTATCGCGCTGCAGCTCTGCATGCAGCCGGGTAAAGCGTTGTTCAAGGGCTACTATTTTCTCAGGTGCTGCGGATTTGTCATCTACCCACTGCAGCACGGCCTGCGCCAGGGCCTCGGGTGTGGCAGCATCCTGCAGCAGCTCAGGCACCACAAAATCCCGACACAAAATATTGGGCAAGCCCACCCAGGGCTGCAGTTTTTTGCGCCGCATGATGTGCCACGACAGCCAATTCATGTTGTAAGCAATCACCATGGGGCGCTTGAACAAAGCCGCTTCAAGTGTGGCCGTGCCGCTGGCAATCAGGGTGGCATCGCAGGCGGCCAACACGGTGTGCGACTGGCCATCGACTATCTGCACGGCGCCCCGCATGCCAGATCGCGCCGCAGCCTGCCCGATCAGCGCTTTCAGTGCAGGAATCGCTGGTACTATGAATTTAATAGCGGGTTGTGCCCGTCCTATATGCCGTGCAGCATTAAAAAACCTCTCAGCCAGATACTGGATTTCTGACTTCCGGCTACCTGGAAGGATGGCAACCACGGTGTCTTCATCCTGCAAACCAAGCCGGGCTCTGGCCGCCGCCCGGTCGGGACGCATGGGGATCACGTTGGCCAACGGGTGCCCCACATAGGTCGCCGCAATGCCGTGCGCGGCCAGCAAAGCGGGCTCAAACGGGAAAATGCACAGCACGTGGTCCACGCTACGCCTGATTTTTTCTACGCGGTCTGCACGCCAGGCCCACACCGCCGGGCTGATGAAATGAACAGTTTTGATGCCTGCGGCCTTCAGGTCGCCTTCAAGATCAAGGTTGAAATCCGGAGCATCCACGCCGATGAAAATATCAGGACGCCTGCCGTCAGGGGGATTGAGCAAACGTGCTTTTAGCAGCTGGCGAATGCCGACTATTTCGCGGTAATGGCGAAGCACTTCGACGTAGCCGCGTACGGCCAGTTTGTCACTTGGCCACCAGGCCTGGAAGCCCCGCCGGGCCATGTGCGCACCACCAATACCGGCTGAGGTCATGGCGGGCCAGCGCGTGGTCAAACCATCCAGCAACAGGCCTGCGAGCAAATCACCAGAGGTTTCGCCAGCGACCATGGCCACAAAAGCGGTTTCCCCCACGCTTGCCACTTCGTGTGCTGCACTGGACGTGCCGCAGCCAGACTCTGCGGCTCCTCCGTCCGTCCAAGCCTGCGCAGACAGGCTTGGCGCCGCGGACGTAGGCCCCGTGGGGGCTAATTTTTCTAGGGGCGGCCCATCGAAAAACTGCGCTCCCTTTTGACTCACCATATCTAGCTACCGAACAATGCCGCGCTGCGGCGACGCCTGCTCTAAAAAGCCCAGCATCATGTTGACGTCAGCCGATGATCCAGGGTATTTGTCGGTCAGAGTTGCAATCTGCTGGCGTGCCAGGTCAAGCGTCAAATCATCCCGGTAAAGTGCTTTGTGCATGGCCTTGACGGCGGCGAGACGGTCAGCTGAAAAGCCGCGGCGACGCAAACCCTCAAAGTTCATGGACCGGGCCCGTGCAGGCTGCCCTTGCGACATCACAAAGGGCGGCAAGTCAGCAAATAGCAGCGAACACATGGCAGTCATGCTGTGCGCACCTACTCGCACAAACTGGTGCACCACCGTGAAACCGCCCAGCATGACCCAATCACCTACCTCCACATGCCCGGCGAGCTGCGTATTGTTGGCAAAAATGGTGTGACTGCCCACGACACAGTCATGCGCCAGGTGCACATAGGCCATGATCCAGTTGTCGTCACCTACCTGCGTTACGCCAATGCCACCGGGCGAGCCAATATTGAAGGTGCAAAACTCACGGATGGTATTGCGGTCGCCAATGACCAGTTCACACGGTTCACCCGCGTATTTTTTGTCCTGAGGAATCGCGCCCAGTGAGTTGAACTGAAAAATGCGGTTGTCAGCGCCGATCGTGGTGCGCCCTTCAATCACGCAATGCGCGCCAATGGTCGTGCCAGGCCCGACTTTCACGTGCGGGCCAATGACTGTGTACGGCCCAATGCTGACCGAGCTGTGCAGCTGCGCCAGCGGGTCAATGAGGGCAGTCGGGTGAATGCCCGCTGCTAAAGCTTGCTGCGTCATGGGTGCGCGCCAGCTTCAAGCGATGGTTCGCATGGTGCACATCAATTCGGCTTCACAAGCGACAACATCACCCACATAAGTCACACCTGAAAACTTGAACACGCCGGCCTTCATGCGGTTGAGCGTCACGTCCATGATGAGCTGGTCACCCGGCTCGACCGGTCGTTTAAAGCGGGCACCGTCAATACCGGCAAAGTAATACACGGTTTTATCGTCAGGCGCCTGCCCCAGAAAATCGAATGCCAGCAATGCTGCCGCCTGCGCCATGGCCTCCAGCATCAACACCCCTGGCATGACCGGGCGATGTGGAAAATGCCCTACAAAAAAAGGCTCGTTGATGGTGACGTTTTTGAGCGCCTTGATGCGCTTGCCTTTGTCAATTTCAAGCACCCGGTCGACCAGCAAAAAAGGGTAGCGGTGCGGCAGCTGCTTGAGAATCTGGTGAATGTCCATCATGATTTTTCTTCTGTGTTGACGTGGCTGGTGGCGCTCGGGGAACTCGCAGGATGGGAGTGCGGCGCAGCGCAAGCTTTTTCAAGCTGTTTGAGTCTTTCCCGCAGCGGATACAGCTGCTTGACAGTCGCCGCATTTTTTTCCCACGCCGCATTGTCGTCGATGGGAAAGAAGCCGGTGTAGTTTCCAGGCTTCAAAATCGAGCGTGTCACCACAGAAGCCGCCGAGACATGGACGTGGTCTGCCAGCGTCAAATGCCCAAGCACGACAGCCCCACCGCCCACCGTGCAATATGCACCAATATGGGCGCTGCCCGCCACCCCCACGCACCCGGCAAGCGCCGAATGCGCGCCTATATGCACGTTATGACCGATTTGAATCAGGTTGTCGAGCTTGACGCCATCTTCAAGCACGGTGTCTTGCAACGCACCGCGGTCTATGCAGGTGTTAGCACCGATCTCGACATCATTGCCAATACGCACAGCGCCAAGCTGCTCTATTTTTACCCAGCGGCCCTCGTGCGGGGCAAAGCCAAAACCATCTGCCCCAATGACGACGCCAGGGTGAACAATGCAGCGCTCGCCAATACTGCAGTCATCGGCCAGCGTGACGCGTGCCGCCAGGCGGCTACCGCTGCCTATGACGGCATTTCGCCCGACCACGCAATGTTCACCAATACTAGCACCGGCAGCAATAACGGCACCTGGCCCTATGCAGGCAAAGGCTGCTACTGTTACATCCGGTGCTAGCCGAGCGAGCGGATCAATCCATGCGCTGGGGTGAACGCCCGGTACGCTGACCGCGGTGTGGTGCCGCTTCCAGAGCTGCGTGATGCGTGCAAAGTAAAGGTAAGGATCGCTCACCACGATACAGGCACCGCGCTGGCGGGCCAGGGCCTCGACAAAAGGCGCGACTACCACGCAAGCCGCCCTGGACAAAGCCAATTTGGCAGCATATTTTGGACTGCTCAGAAACGTCAGATCGCAGCTTGTAGCTTGCTCCAGCGGTGCCAGGCGTTCAATGACGAGCGCCGGGTCGCCGACCAGACGGGCATCGGACTCACCGGCCAATGCGTCAACGATGACTGCCAGTGTGAGCGTCATGTTGCACCCGCCGCGTAGCGCAGGGGCACGAAACCCGCGTTATCTGGCGTGTTAAGGGGTGCTTTATTTACCGCTAGACGCATTCAGCGATTTAAGCACTTTGTCGGTGATATCGTGCTTGGGGTTGACGTAGACCGCCTCCTGAACGATCAGGTCGTACTTCTCGGCTTCAGCCAACGCCTTGACCACTTTGTTCGCGCGCTCGATAACCTGCTGCAATTCCTCATTTTTTCGGGAATTCAGGTCTTCCTGAAACTCACGCCGCTTGCGCTGAAAATCACGATCCTGATCCACCAGCTGTTTTTGACGCGTCGTGCGCTGACTTTCAGGCAGAGTAGGCGCCTCGCGTTCGAATTTTTCGGACATTGTTTTCAGCTGGGCGGCAATGTCATTAATTTCTTTTTCGCGCTTGCTGAATTCCTGCTCCAGCTTGACCTGTGCAGATTTAGCAGAATTGGCCTCGCGGAAAATCCGGTCAAGATTGACGATTCCGACCTTGAACTCTTGGGCACTGGCGTGCAAGCCAGCCAGAGCCAGAATACAGCCAAGAACTATTTTTCGTGAAATGTGCTTCATTAGAAAGATGTACCGATTTGAAATTGCAAACGCTCTATTCTATCGCCGGGTTTCTTGCGTAACGGGTTGGCAATGGCGATGCGCAAAGGTCCGACTGGAGAAATCCAGCTCAGACCAATACCGAAAGAGGCACGGAAATCGCTGATGCGATAAGGGTCTTTTTCTGCAAACACGTTACCGGCATCAATGAAACTATAGAGGCGCAAGGTACGGTCATTACCGACCCCTGGAAACGGCGCGAGCAATTCTGCATTGAGCGTGATTTTTTTCGGGCCTCCGACGGCCAAGTTTCCCGTATCCCGCGGGCCGAGCGATCCCTGCTGAAAGCCGCGAACCGACCCGAGACCACCGGAGTAAGAGTTTTTAAACACCGGAAAAGGCCGGTTGTTCAAGCCGCGGCCCCATCCAAACTCACTGTTCAGTGCCACCGTGAATTGCCTGTTGAGCGGAATGTATTGCTGAATCTGGTAATTGGCACGCAAGAATCGGGCGTCGCCTGCGATACCCCAATCACCGTAGACGCGCTGGTACAACCCTTTGGTGGGCACCAATGCGCTGTCCCGGCTGTCCCGTGTCCAGCCAACCGTCAAGGGAATGGAGCTGCTGGTATTGCCGAACTGATCGACGTAGCTCTGATATGTCACAGGTAAGACATTCACCCCCTTTTCGATCGTCAAACGCTCGTAACCCGTACCAAAATAAACCGTGTCGGTTTCGGTGAAAGGCACGCCAAAACGAACACTGGCACCTGTCGTTTTCACGCCGTAATCACCACCCTGACCATCGAGTGGACGGCTGGTGCGGTGGTAGATTTCCATGGAGCGGGAAATACCGTCGGTGGTGAAATACGGGTCAATGGTGCTTAAAACAATCTGACGATTTGACCGGCTGGTGTTAACTTCAAGCCCGAGATAGTTACCTGAACCAAAAACGTTTTCCTGCTTGATGCCGACAGTCAGGGAGACCTTTTCGGCACTGGAGTAGCCAGCACCCAATTGCAGGTTACCCGTCGGCTTTTCCACCAGATTGACAGTCAGGTCAACCTGGTCAGGGGTGCCAGTAACCTCCTGGGTGTCAACATTAACCTCTGTGAAAAAGCCCAGCCGGTCAATGCGGTCGCGTGAAAGGCGAATTTTGTCACCGTCATACCATGACGACTCAAACTGCCGGAACTCGCGGCGAACAACTTCGTCACGCGTACGGTTGTTGCCGGCCAGATTGATACGCCGTACGTAAGCCCGGCGGGAGGGGTCGCCCTGCAGCACAAACGCAACGCGGTTGTTGACACGGTCAATTTCAGGGGTGGCTTCAACCTTGGAGAAAGCGAATCCAAAGGTACCAAAGTAATCCGTGAATGCCTTCACGGTTTCAGCCACATGGTCGGCGTTGTACGCCTCGCCGGGTTTGATGGTCACGAGTGATTTGAACTCCTCCTCGCGACCCAGGTAATTGCCGTTGAGCTTGATGCCAGAGACCACAAACCGCTCACCCTCAGTAACGTTGAGGGTAATGGTGACGTCTTGTTTGTCAGGGGAGATGGCGACCTGTGTGGAATCAACCTTGAATTCCAGATAACCCCGCGCCAGATAATAAGAGCGCATGCTTTCAATGTCAGCATTGAGCTTGGCGCGGGAATATCGGTCTGATTTGGTGTACCAGCTCATCCAGCCGCCGGTGTTCAGGTCAAACAACCCGCGCAGGGTTGATTCGCTGAACGCCTTGCTACCAACAATACGGATATCCTTGATTTTGGCGATATCCCCCTCCGTCACGCTGAAGGAAATGTTAACCCGGTTGCGCTCAATCGGCGTGACGGTGGTGACAACTTCTGCACCGTACATGCTTTTGTTGATGTACTGGCGTTTAAGCTCCTGCTCCGCTCTGTCTGCCAGTGCCTTGTCGAAGGGCTGGCCATCAGTCAGCCCGATTTCCCTGAGCGCCTTTTTCAAAACATCCTTGTCAAACTCCTTGGAGCCGACAAAATCAACATCCGCCACAGTGGGGCGCTCTTCGACAATCACCACCAGAACATTACCGTTGACTTCCACCCGCACGTCCTTGAAGAGACCAAGCGCAAACAGTGCGCGAATGGCGGTAGAGCCTTTGTCGTCGCTGTAAGTTTCACCGACCCGGAAGGGCAGGGAGGCGAAGATGGTTCCAGGTTCGACACGCTGCAGACCTTCAACCCGAATGTCACGCACTGTAAAGGGGTCAACGGCCCAGGCAGCTTGAGCCACCAATAAACTGACCGCAAGTGCAGACAGCGTTCGAAATTGAAATCGATTTGAATTTTTTCGCATGAACTTTAGGTGTTAACTTTGGCTTTGGCTGTGAAGTAGCTCGGCGACAGGTCAATATCAGCCAAAGAGCCGGGTGACATCATTGAACAGGGCGACAGACATCATGCAAAGCAGAACCGCCACGCCACCACGCTGCAGTCTGTCCATCCAGGCATCAGAAACGGACCGACCCGTGACAGCTTCCCAAAGATAATACATCAGGTGCCCGCCATCCAAAACCGGCAAAGGCAGTAAATTAAGAACGCCCAGGCTGACGCTGATCAGCGCCAAAAACACCAGATAGGCGCTCCAGCCAAGACTCGCAGATTTGCCCGCGTAGTCTGCAATGGTCAAGGGGCCGCTCAAGTTTTTGAGTGACGCCTGCCCGATCACCATTTTCCCCATCATCTTCAAAGTCAGCACCGACACGTCCCATGTCCGGACCATACCTTGCCACAAGCCCTCGAAAACGCCGTAACGTACAGTGACAAATTGGGGTGAGGCACCGACGTAAGCACCGATCCGGCCAACAACCAGTTTGCCTTCCTGACGGACTTCAGGGCTGACAGGAAAATCCAGTGTCCGCCCTACCCGCGTTATTTGCCAGTTTTGAGGTTTTAAAACAGCTGCCTTGCTGCCAGAAGTGGAGCCGCGTATGGTTTCACGCAACTGCTGCCCATCCACAATGACGGTATCACCGATGCGCCGAACCACATCGCCAGCCCGCAAACCAGCTTTTTCAGCAACGCTGCCAGCCATGACTTCGCCGATCACAGGCTGCGTCCACGGCCCCAAAATGCCAATTTTTTGGAACAGCTGCGCATCGGCATCGCTGGCATTGAGCTCGCTCAACTTTAGCAATACGTCCCGCGCAGGCGCATCAACGGACTGGTCAGCCTGACGATCCCGACTAACTGCCAAACGCACGTCCCGGCCAGTGAGCGCGCCTTGGGTCAGGCGCCAACGCAGGTCTTCAAAAGAGCGTACGACCTCCAACGATTCACCGTCAAATGCGGCCTGCTGCACGAACTCTTCGCCGCGCAGCCCGGCACGATCTGCAATGGATCCGGGCACAGGGCTTGCCAATATGGCTTTGGGTTCCTGCAGGCCGCTCCAGTTCACGATGCTGTAGAGAACAACGGCCAGCAGCAAATTGGCAACAGGTCCCGCCGCCACCACGGCTGCGCGGTATTTGAGCGGCTGGGTGTTGAATGCGAGGTGCCGCTCAGCTGGGTCCACAGGCGCTTCGCGCTCGTCTAGCATCTTGACGTAGCCGCCCAGCGGCAGCATGCCAATGGCAAATTCGGTCGGTTTGCCTTTAAGTCGCCAGGTGTAAAGGGGCCTGCCGAACCCGATAGAGAACTTCAATACCTTGATGCCGCACGCCACCGCGACCCGGTAATGACCATATTCATGCACCGCAATCAGCACCCCCAGCGCGACAATAAAAGCCAGCAATGTCAGCATCTCAAAACTCCAGTTGGCCGGCTATTTCACCGGCTACGGCGCGCGCCTCTATATCCAGCGCCAGTAAATCGTCAATACCGCTCATTTCGGACACCACCAAAGCGTCCAAAGTTGCAAGGTTTACATGGTGGATCTGGTCGAAGCGTATGCGCTTTTCCAGAAAAGCCGCCACAGCGATTTCGTTGGCCGCATTTAACACCGCCGTCGTGCCTGTGCGTGCGGCCAGCACATCCCAAGCCAGTTGCAGGCCGGGAAAGCGTTGATGATCGGGCATTTCAAAGGTCATGTTGGTCATTGTCCTGAAATCAAGGGCCTGGGCGCCAGACGCCATACGGCCTGGCCAGGCCAGGCCATAGGCAATGGGGACGCGCATGTCAGGACAACCCAGCTGCGCGACGACGGAGGTGTCCAGGTACTGCACCATTGAATGAACAATGCTTTGCGGGTGAATCACCACTTCGATTTGCGCAGGCGCAAGGCCAAACAAATACTTCGCCTCAATGACCTCTAGCGCCTTGTTCATCATGGTGGCGGAGTCCACCGAAATTTTTCGTCCCATCACCCATTTCGGGTGGGCGCAGGCCTGCTCGGGCGTCACATCACGAAGGGTGTCCAGCGGGCGGGTGAGAAAAGGCCCACCCGAGGCGGTCAAAATAATTTTTTCCACGCGCTCGGCCCAAACCGCTGGATCTTCCGGCAAGGACTGAAAAATCGCCGAGTGCTCGCTGTCAATCGGCAACAACTGTGCACCGCCGTCGCACACGGCTTGCATGAAGACCTCGCCGCCGACCACCAAAGCCTCTTTGTTGGCCAGCAGCAAACGCTTGCCTGACCGGGCCGCCGCCATGCAGGGGCCCAGACCTGCCGCGCCCACAATAGCGGCCATGACACTGTCTGTCAGTTCATGAGACGCTATTATTTCAAGAGCATCAGGCGCCTGTAAAACCTGGGTAGAAAGCTGATTTTGCTTGATTTTTTCAGCTAGAAGGCGGGCGTGTAGGGGGCTGGCCATGACAGCGTAATGCGGCTTGAAGCGAACGCACTGCGCAAGTAGCAAGTCTACCTGCGTGGCAGCGCTCAAGGCAAACACCTCAAAGCGGTCGGGATGGGCGGCGATCACATCCAGCGTGTTGACGCCGACGGAGCCGGTTGAGCCCAGGACAGTCACGCGCTGCTTCGGAATAGTCATGGAGAAGTTGACAACTTGTATGTGGCTTTAAAAACTGGCCAGCATCATGGCCAGTGGCAACGCCGGTAACAGGGCGTCAACGCGGTCCAGCACACCGCCATGGCCCGGCAGCAAGCGGCTGGAATCCTTGACACCCGCGCTGCGCTTGATGAGCGACTCTACCAGGTCACCGACCACACTCATGGCGGCCAGAAAAATCATAGCGACCAGCATCACCACCACGCCGTGCTGCGTCCACAGACGCGCATACAGGCTGCCACTGAAGGCATTCGGACCGCCCGCGTCCAGACCTGCCCAGACAAGCGATAACAGCACAACACCTACCATGCCGCCCCAAACGCCTTCCCAGCTTTTGCCGGGGCTGATGGATGCAGCGAGCTTGCTTTTACTAAAGCGGCCACCAAAGGTCCGGCCCGCAAAGTAGGCAAAAATGTCTGCGACCCATACCAGCAGCAGCACAGACAACAGAAAATTGATGCCTATGACGCGGGCCTGCGCCACCGCTAGCCAGGCAAGCCACAGAGCGATCAGGCCGCCGAACAAGCGCAGTCCTTTTGGAATGCGTGACCACCCTGGCACACCCTGACGCAGGAGCCAGGCACCCGTCAGTACCCAACCGCTACCCGCCAGCGTCCAAAGCATGGGCAATGACTTGTCCAGAAAACCGGCGTACCACGACAGGCCACACAGGATCACACACGCCAGGGCCAGCAAAACGGACAGCCCCTGCGCGCAACCGTTCAAGCGCCCCCATTCCCAGGCACCGGCTGCGATCAATACCAGTGCCACAGCACAAAAAGGAAGTGCGGTACGGTAGAAAAGCGCCGGCAGCAAGATGGCTAAAAGAAGCACTGCAGTTATCACGCGTTGTTTGAGCATCAGGCAACCTTCACGTTGTGAATGTGACCGCCACTATTCAGCTGCGCAGATGTCTGGCCAAAACGGCGCTCGCGGCTGCGAAACACGGCTATCGCCTCGTCCAGCGCAGCCGCATCAAAGTCCGGCCAGAGCTTGTCTGAAAAATGCAGTTCTGAGTATGCCGCCTGCCACAGCAAAAAATTGCTGATGCGCAGCTCGCCGCCGGTGCGAATCAGCAAATCGGGATCTGGCACGTGGGCCAGTGCCATGGCCCGATCCAGCGAAGCTTCAGTGACGAGCTGGCCACTGCTCGCAAGCTTTTGCGCAGCCTGGGCAATGTCCCACCGACCACCGTAGTTGAAGCAGACATTGAAAATGAGTCGCTGGTTGTCGGCAGTGCCGAGCTCAGCCTGACGCAGACCGGCCTGAACTTTTTCAGACAATTGCTGACGATTACCCACAAAGTGCAGACAAACACCGTTAGCCTTCAGGCGAGGTACTTCCCTCGCCAAAGACAAAACCAGCAAGTCCATAAGACCGGATACCTCTTCTACCGGCCGGTTCCAGTTTTCTGACGAAAACGCAAACACAGTCAACACCGCAATACCGCGGTCAATACAGGCTTGGACGCACCCTCTCAGCGCATCCACCCCCTGCTTGTGACCGGCTACACGCGGCAAAAACCGTTTGGTCGCCCAACGGCCATTGCCATCCATGACGATGGCCACGTGATGGGGGACCGAGGGAGAGTTAAGTGCAGCCACGGTAAACCTGGGGCCAGCGCCGGTTCAAACCGCCATGATGTCGGCTTCTTTTCCGAACACCAATTTGTCAACTTCGGCAATAAAACGGTCTGTGAATTTCTGGATTTCTTCTTGTGATCTGCGCTCGTCGTCTTCCGACGCAAGCTTGTCCTTGACCAGCTTTTTGATGCTGTCATTTGCATCGCGGCGCAAATTACGGATCGACACCTTGGCGTGCTCGCCTTCATTCCTGACCACTTTGGTGAGCTCCTTGCGGCGCTCTTCGGTCATGGCGGGCATGGGCACACGAATCAGGTCACCTTGCGATGCCGGGTTGAGGCCCAGATCTGAATCGCGAATGGCTTTTTCGATTTTTGCACCCATGGCTTTTTCCCAGGGTGACACGCTGATGGTGCGCGCGTCAAGCAGTGACACATTGGCCACCTGGCTGATGGGAACCATCGAGCCATAGTAATCGACCTGCACGGTATCGAGCAGGCCCGGATTGGCGCGACCGGTGCGAATTTTGGTCAGATTGCCTTTGAACGACTCCACAGACTGCTGCATTTTTTGTTCTGCGTTCTGCTTGATCGGGGCGATGCTCATGATGGAAACTCCGGATTTTGATGCGGGAAGTGCGGAAAATATGAAAGCGGACCTAAACGTGCACCAGCGTGCCTTCATCTTCACCCTGCACCACACGCTTGAGCGCGCCGTGCTTGAAGATACTGAAAACCTTGATAGGCAGCTTCTGGTCGCGGCACAAAGCAAACGCCGTGGCGTCCATCACCTCCAGGTTTTTGCCCATGGCTTCATCAAAGGTGATGGTCGCATAACGCGTGGCGGTCGGGTCTTTTTTCGGATCGGCTGAATAGACACCATCCACCTTGGTCGCTTTCAACACGATCTCGGCACCGATCTCTGCGCCACGCAAGGCGGCAGCGGTGTCGGTGGTGAAAAACGGGTTGCCTGTGCCGGCGGCAAAAATAACAACCTTGCCCTCTTCGAGGTATTGCAAGGCCTTGGGCCTGACGTAAGGTTCGACCACACGCTCAATCCCGATGGCGGACATCACACGTGGCGTCAGTCCTGCCTTGTCCATGGTATCGCCCAAGGCCAGCGCGTTCATCACGGTGGCGAGCATGCCCATGTAGTCAGCTGTAGCTCGGTCCATACCCACCGAGCCACCCGCCACACCCCGAAAGATGTTGCCGCCACCAATGACTACAGCCATCTGGACACCCATGCGGGTGACCTCGGCAATTTCTTCAACCATGCGCACAATGGTAGCGCGGTTGATACCAAACGCGTCATCACCCATCAGCGCCTCACCTGACAGTTTTAACAAGATTCGCTTGTAGGCTGGCATGTGCGGTCTTTCTTTGGGTTAGATGAAATTGAAGTTTAGCGGCCTTCCAGAAAAACTGGGTTATTTGCACCGCTGGTATCGACGCTGCTTGAGCGCGCAACCGGATCAAGCAGCCTTGGCGGCAGCGATCTGGGCAGCCACTTCGGCAGCAAAGTCGTCAACCTTTTTCTCGATGCCTTCGCCGACCACGTACAGCGTGAAGGACTTGACCGTCGTGGCTTTTTCTTTCAGCATCTGTTCGACAGTTTGCTTGTCGTTCTTGACGAAGGTCTGGTTGTGCAGACTGACTTCTTTGAGGTACTTCTGGACACCACCCTCGATACGCTTGGCGACAATTTCAGCAGACTGCACAGGTTTTCCCGCAGCCGTCGCCACATTGGCATCTTCAGCCGCTTTGGCTGCAGCAACAGAGCGTTCGCGGGCTACCAGCTCTGCCGGCACATCAGCGCTGGACAGCGACACCGGCTTCATGGCGGCGACGTGCATGGCAACGTCTTTGGCAGCGGCTTCATCGCCAGCAAACTCCACCACTACGCCGATGCGCGTGCCGTGCAAGTACGACGCCAGCTGGCTGCTGGCAAAGCGCTGGAAGCGGCGCACAGACATGTTCTCGCCGATCTTGCCGATCAGGCCTTTGCGCACGTCTTCGACCGTTGGGCCGAAACCGTCCAGGCTCAAAGGCATGCTACCAACGGCGGCAACGTCTGCCGGGTTGTTTTTGACGATGCCGACAGCCACCGCATCCGTGAAGGCCAAGAAACTGTCATTTTTGGTCACAAAGTCGGTTTCGCAGTTGATCTCAACCAGTGCGCCAACGCCGCCTTCGCTGTGGTAAGCGATCACGCCTTCAGCGGTGATGCGGGAAGCAGCCTTACCAGCCTTGTTGCCCAGCTTGACGCGCAGGATTTCTTCTGCTTTTTCGAAGTTACCTTCAGCCTCGGTCAGTGCTTTTTTGCACTCCATCATCGGGGCGTCGGTTTTGGCACGCAACTCGGCGACCATGCTTGCAGTAATAGCCATTTTCATTTCTCCGTTTGTCTTGATGACCATGCAGCTACCGGGGCGCTGCATGTGTCAATTTAACGATTATTTGATGATTAACTTGTGAAAAAGGGGCTACGCGAGCCCCTTTTTCGCGTCTGGTTGATGACACCAGTCGGGTAAATGCTGTTTAGGCAGCGGCGCCCTGCACTTCGACGAATTCGTCTGTGCTTTCGGGTTGAACCATTTTGACAACGTCGTTTGAGGCGTTGGCGCGGCCTTCGATGATGGCATCAGCTATGCCGCGTGCATACAACGCAACTGCTTTGGACGAGTCATCGTTGCCCGGAATCACATAGTCGATGCCAATAGGTGAATGATTGGAGTCGACCACACCGATTAACGGGATGCCGAGTTTTTTGGCTTCCAGAATCGCGATTTTATGGAAACCCACGTCAATCACGAAAATGGCGTCCGGCAATGCAGCCATGTCCTGGATGCCGCCAATGTCTTTTTCAAGTTTGTCGATTTCACGCTTGAAAGTGAGCTGTTCTTTCTTGCTGATGGACTCAAGGCCAGCTTCTTGCTGGGCCTTCATCTCTTTCAGGCGCTTGATCGAGGTTTTGACCGTTTTGAAATTGGTCAGCATGCCGCCCAGCCAGCGCTGGTCAACGAAAGGCACGCCAGCGCGCTTGGCTTCCATGGCGACGATTTCACGGGCTTGGCGCTTGGTGCCGACCATCAATATGTTGCCGCGGTTGGCAGACAGCTGCTTTGCGAACTTCATCGCTTCCTGGAACATCGGCAGCGATTTTTCCAGGTTGATGATGTGAATACGGTTGCGATGGCCGAAAATATACGGCGCCATCTTCGGGTCCCAAAAGCGGGTTTGGTGGCCAAAATGGACGCCGGCTTCCAGCATTTCACGCATGCTTACTGTCATATGAATACTCCAAAAGGTTGTGTCTAAAATCAACGCTTATTGCCGGAAACAAAATTTGAATTTGTTCTTGGCAGCACCTTGAATGGCTGATTTGCGATTTGCATTGCAGAAGTAGTACATTCGCACCCTGCAAAGCCTGTCGAGTATAACACCTCCCATCCCATGATTCACCTCAATTCCACACCCGACAGCCAGCGCGACGTTCACGGCACCAGGCAGGCGCTTGTCGCCGGCCAGACCAGTGCCGCCGAGGTACTGGCCTGCACCAATGCTGTCGCGCAAAGCGATGCCTGCCGCTACGTTTATGTACCCGGCTATGTGCCGGGTGACATGGCGGAATCGGCACTTGCGGCGCAGGCAAGTGCCATCCGCGCCTCACTTCCATTAACAGGCATACCCGTTTCAATCAAGGACCTTTTCGACATAGCAGGCCAAACCACTGCTGCCGGGTCCACTTTGCTGGCCCACGCGCCGGCAGCAGCCGCAGATTGCCCTGCGGTGGCCCGTTTGCGTGCGGCTGGCGCTGTGCTGGCCGGACGCACCAACATGGTGGAATTTGCTTTTTCTGGCATCGGTATCAACCCGCACTACGGCACGCCGGTCAACCCTGCAGATACCGCCGTTGCACGCATTCCGGGCGGCTCGTCTTCAGGCGCGGCGGTATCAGTGGCCAGCGGCGCCGCGCTTGTGGGCCTGGGCTCGGATACCGGTGGCTCCATCCGCATTCCGGCGGCCCTGTGCGGCATCGTTGGCTTCAAAAGTACGGCGCAACTCGTACCCACGGCCGGTGTAATTCCACTTTCGACCAGCCTGGACACCGTGTGCGCCCTGACCCGCTCGGTGCGCGATGCCGTTACGGTGCACCAAGTGCTGGCGGCGCGGACCGTTGTGTTGGCTGGCAAGCCGCTGTCTTCCTGCCGGTTGGCGGTCGCGCGCGCGCACATGCAGGACGGACTGGACAGCACGGTTGCCAGCGCTTTCGAGCGCAGCCTGCGTTTGCTGCGGCAAGCAGGCGCGCAAATTGAGGAAATTGCACTCGATGAAATCAATGAACTGGCGGCCATCAATGCCACGGGCGGTTTGTCAGGCGCTGAAAGCTACGCCTGGCACCGCCAACTGATCGCAGCGCGTGAGGCCGAATATGACCCCAGGGTAGCCCTGCGCATTTTGCGCGGCGCCCACATGCGTGCGTTCGAATACATTGAGTTGCTGGCCGCTCGCAGCCAGTGGATCACGCGCATGGAAGCCCGCCTGCAAGGCTTTGACGCCGTGCTGTCGCCAACCGTGCCCATCGTGGCGCCCCCTATTTCCAGCGTGTTACTGGACGATGCCGAATTTTTCAGGGTCAATACGCTGGTGCTGCGCAACACGGCAGTGGTTAACATGCTCGACGGTTGCGGCATCTCGCTGCCCTGCCACACACCCGGCCAGTTGCCGGTGGGCCTGATGCTCTGGCACGCAGCCCTGCATGACGACGCTGTGCTGGACACAGCGCTTCAGGTCGAAGCGGTGCTCCACGCCGCCAACCAATAACCCGGTTCAGTCGCTATGTAAACCATAGCTTCACCCCCCCGTTAATGCTGCCGAAATGGCCGATTTGACTACTTTAAAAACATGCCTTCAAGATTTTCCAGCTACTTCTTTGCATCGACAAAAGCTTCTCAGGGTATGGTCGCATGAAGCTTGCTGTCATTGGTGCTGGCATCGTCGGTATCACCACTGCCTACGAGCTGGCCGCAGATGGCCATGAGGTCACGGTTTTTGAACGCTGCAGCGCAGCTGCCGAAGAAACCAGTTTTGCCAATGCTGGCGTGGTCGCGCCGGGTTATGTCACGCCTTGGGCTGCACCAGGCATGACGGGCAAAGTGTTTAGGCGTCTTTTCAGTCGCCACGCGCCCGTCAAGATCAGCCTTCCTCTGTCTGGCAGTGAGCTGGCCTGGATGTGGAAGTGGTACCAGGCCTGCAAGCCGGAAACCTACCTGGCCAACCGCGCGCGCATGCAGCGCCTGGCTTTTTACAGCCGCGAACGACTGCACCAGCTGACTGCAGCCCTGCAACTAGACTACGACCGCAGCCCCGGCTACATGGTGCTTCTACGTACCGAAAAAGACAGCCAGATGGTGCGGCCCGGTCTGCAGGTGCTGCGCGATGCCGGTGTCGCCTTCAGCGAAATCACTGCAGATGAAGCCCGAAAAATTGAACCCGCCTTGAACCCGGACACGTCCTTTGCCGGCGCGATTCATTTACCAAACGATGAAGTCGCCAACTGCCGCCAGTTTGCCCTGCTGCTGAAAAATGAAGCCCAGCGCCTGGGTGTTAAATTTGAGTTCAATCGGACCGTGGGGCAGTTAAATCCGGCACAACCTGCTAGCATTTCAATAGCAGGTGAGCCCGCACCGCGCATTTTTGGTAGCGTTATCGTGTGCGCTGGTCTGGCCTCGGTCGGGCTGCTCAAGCCGCTGGGTTTGAAGATTCCGATGGTGGCGGTGTACGGCTACTCCATCAGCGCGCCAATTCGTGAACCCCTGAACGCGCCGCGCAGCGCGTTGATGGACGAGCGCTACCAGGTCAGCATCTCGCGTCTGGGTAACCGGGTCCGGGTGGCGGGCGGCGCAGAAATTGGCGGCGCTCCTGGCATCAAGCGTGCAGCGTCGATTCAAACGTTGTACAAGGTGTTGCACCACTGGTTCCCCGGTGCAGCGCAGCACGCCAATCTGGGCGCCCATGTGCAGGAATGGAAAGGTGCCCGACCGATGCTGCCGGATGGCCCACCGGTCATCGGCCACAGCGGCCTGCCTGGGGTTTGGCTCAATCTGGGCCATGGCGCCAGCGGCTGGGCCTTGAGTTGCGGCAGCGCGCGGGTTTTAGCCGATTTGATGACCAGAAAAACTGCTGCCATTGACATGGAAGGTCTGGGAATAAGCCGTTTGCAGGCGGTTTAAATCAACTGACCGGATCAGGCCTTTGGCCTTACAAGGCATCACAATGACCCAATGCAAAAAATTTCCGGCGGTCTCCTCAAGTCCAGCCAGCCGCTGTATGACGTTTCAACCACACGCCAGATCGAGCACCTGGCCGCCAGCGCACTGCCCCCCCATACGCTGATGCAGCGTGCAGGGCTGTCGGTGGCGCGGCTTAGCCTGGCGCTTAGACCCCACGCGCAAAGCATTTGGGTGGCTTGTGGGCCGGGCAACAACGGCGGCGACGGCTTCGAAGCAGCGATGCATTTGCACCGTCTTGGCAAGCCGGTAACTGTCACGTGGACAGGCCCCGGCAGAAATGGCTTCCCGCCCGATGCGCAGGCCTCTTACGAACGGGCTGTGGCAGCGGGCGTGCCCATGGCTCCAACGCCGCCACAAAAATTCGATTTTTGTATCGACGCCCTGCTCGGGATAGGCTTTGCTGCGGATACAAAAAAGAGCCACCCAGGCGACGATTTGATGGCGCAATGGCTGGGCTTGATGCAAGCCAGCCCGGCAGCCCGACTGGCCGTCGATCTACCCAGTAGCCTGCAAGCTGACACTGGCCATGCAAATTTCGAAAATCAGAGTAACGCTACGAAATACATAGCAAATAGCCCCCGTAAAATATACAGAATTGACCTTTTCACCTTATGTTTTCTGACCTTAAAGCCCGGGCTTTTTACTGCCGGGGGGCGTGACCACGCTGGCGAGGTATGGTTCGATGATTTGGGTGTGTCGGCCTCAACTAAAGCGGCCCAGCCACAGCCTTGCGCCTGGCTTCTGGGCGCTGACCGGGTGACACCGCCGAAACGATCACAGGCGTTAAATGCGAGTCACAAGGGCAGTTTTGGCGATGTCGCTGTGATCGGCGGTGAATCAACGCCCACCAGTCACATGGCGGGTGCGACGCTCCTAGCAGCCCGGGCCGCCCTGCATTCGGGCGCAGGCCGGGTGTTTGTGGCCTTGCTAGGGGTAAGCGGGGGGTGCGACAGCAGCGCCAACATGACGGTTGATCCGGTTCAACCTGAGTTGATGTTTCGAAGCCCCGAGGCGCTGGACTTCAAGCGTCAGGTCATCGTCTGCGGTTGCGGCGGCGGTGCGGCCGTCAATACCGTCTTGACCGAGCTGCTGTCGTCTGCAGCCACCTTGGTACTGGACGCCGACGCGCTTAACGCCATTGCCCTGAATGTGCACTTTCAAGCCAGCCTGCAAGCCCGCTACGCCCGTGGTTATTGCACCGTGCTAACACCCCACCCGCTGGAAGCGGCACGCCTGCTCGGCTTGAAAACCGTTGATGTGCAAGCCGATCGCCTGAGGGTTGCCAGCCAACTGGCCGAACATTTTCGAGTGGTGGTGGTGCTCAAGGGCTCGGGCACCGTTATCGCTGCGCCGGGGCAGGTCAGCTGCATCAATCCAAGCGGCAATGCACTGCTGGCCACGGCAGGCACCGGGGACGTTCTGGCGGGCATGGTCGGTGCTGCTCTGGCCAGCGGCCAGCCCGCTTTTGACGCCGCCTGCAATGCGGTATTTACACATGGCCGCCTGGCCGACGAGTGGGCGGTGAGCCACCCCGGTCAGGCGCTCACGGCATCCAGGCTGGCGAGCAGCCAGTTGTCCTGAAACGCAGAAGTCCTAGCCCAGTACCATTAGCGCAATCTGCAGGATCAAAATCAGCGCCAGCGCCGACAAGTCGACGCCACCAATCGTAGGGATCACACGGCGCAGGGGCGCCAGCAGCGGCTCGGTCAGGCGGCCCAGCAAACTGTAGGAGGGTGAGCCGGGGTGCACCCACGACAAGATTGCAAAGCCAAACACCAGAATCATGGCGGTTTGCAACGTCACCCGAACCAGCATCTTCACGGCAAACGCCAGCAGCGGTAGCAAAGCTGTCGGTCCAAATGCTGTCAGATCAGCCGTGCCCGCAAGCACACCAAACAACAAAGCCCAGACCAGGGCATAAATGATCGCCAGCAGCGCCGCCGCGACAACACTTGCCCAGTCAATCCGCGACTGCGCCCAGGCTTTGGGCACGACACGCCGAAGCGGCTTGACAAGCCAGTCTGTCACGGCCATGACGAAACTGCCAGGTTGCGCCCGCATGTTCACGCGGCAGCCGTTCATCCAGGCGCGCAGCAATGCGGCGCCTATCAGCACAAAGAAAAATGTCTCAAGCAGGAAAGCCAAAATCCGGATCAGCATGGAATTTCAGATCTACAAAAAGAAGATGGAAAAGTTAACGGCGCGGCTTTTTACCCGGCTTGCTCCGGGCTTTGGCGGGGGCTTTCCCGGCCGTTTTTTTACCGGCCGTTGTGATGGCTTGAATTGGTGAGGGCTGCGCCCTGCCGGAGCCATTGTCAGTCCGGTTGGAGGTCCTTGAAGAACTGTCTTCGCGACCACCGGAACGTGCGTCACGCGGCTCTGCGCGCTTGCCCATGCCGCGCGAAGCGCCCCGCTCCTGCGCGGGCAACTCGCTGGCGTGGCCACCGGTCTTGTCTTTCATGGCGCGCGCGGTGCCGGCCAGCGATGCGTCGCCGTCCTGCACGAGGCGAAAATCAATCTTGCGGCTATCCAGGTCAACCCGGCTGACCTGAACCCTCACCCGCGTGCCGATCGCGTAGCGAATGCCCGTGCGCTCGCCGCGCAATTCCTGGCGGGCTTCATCAAAACGGAAATACTCGCCGCCCAGCTCGGTGATGTGCACCAGGCCTTCAACGTACATGGCGTCCAGCGTGACAAAGATACCGAAGCCCGTGGCCGCTGTGACTACGCCGCCAAACTCTTCACCCAGATGCTCGCGCATGTACTTGCACTTGAGCCAGGCCTCCACGTCGCGACTGGCTTCATCGGCGCGGCGCTCGTTGGCACTGCAGTGCAAACCAGCTGCTTGCCAGGCAAGCTGGTCGGCGCTTGCCTTTTTGGGCTTTTGTTCTGGGTCCTTGACACGCGACGCCAACCGTTTTGACAACTTGGCTTCGGCCTCGCCCGGTGTCGGCAAGGTGGGGAGCTGGTATTTTGACTTGGTCAACACCGCTTTGATGACGCGATGCACCAACAAATCCGGATAACGCCGAATCGGACTCGTGAAGTGGGTGTAAGCCTCGTAAGCCAGGCCAAAGTGGCCATTGTTCATGGGCGTGTAAATGGCCTGCTGCATGGAGCGCAGTAGCATGGAGTGAATTTGCAACGCATCAGGCCGGTCTTTGGTGGCCATGGCGATCTGCTGAAACTCACCGGGTGCAGGATCATCACTGATCGTCATGCCTAGACCCAGGGCCTTGAGGTAGTTGCGTAACATATCCTTTTTCTCAGGCGTCGGGCCTTCGTGCACCCGGAACAGGCCCACGTGCTTGCTGCTGGCGATAAAGTCGGCAGAACACACATTGGCCGCGAGCATGGCCTCTTCAATTAGCCGGTGCGCCACGTTGCGTGTGCGCGGCACGATTTTCTCGATACGCCCGACCTCGTCGCAAACGATCTGGGTTTCGGTGGTTTCAAAATCTACCGCGCCGCGCACGCCGCGTTCTTTAAGCAAGGCCTGGTAGACGTCATGCAGGTCGAGAAGATGCGGCACCAGTGCCTTGCGCTGCGCAGCTTCAGGCCCGCGCGTGTTGGCCAAAATCGCAGCAACTTCAGTGTACGTAAAACGCGCCTGGCTAAACATCACGGCGGGGTAAAACTGGTAGGCGTGCACTTCGCCCTTGGCATTGACCAGCATGTCGCACACCATGCACAGGCGTTCCACGTTCGGGTTCAGCGAACACAGGCCGTTGGACAGCTTTTCCGGCAGCATAGGGATCACGCGGCGCGGAAAATACACGCTGGTGGCGCGGTCGTAGGCGTCGACATCAATGGCACTGCCGTTTTCTACATAGTGGCTGACGTCGGCAATGGCGACCAGCAAACGCCAGCCCTTGCTGCGGCCGACTTTGGCGGGCTCGCAATACACGGCATCGTCAAAGTCACGCGCGTCCTCGCCGTCAATGGTGACGAGTGCAATGTCTGTCAAATCAACCCGGCCCTTTTTATCTGACGGACGCACGGCGTCAGGCAAAGTGCGGGCCAACGCCAGCGCGGCATCGCTGAACTCATGCGGCACGCCGTACTTGCGCACGGCAATTTCAATTTCCATGCCGGGATCGTCGATCTCGCCGAGCACCTCCTTGACACGGCCTACGGGCTGGCCAAACAGCGCGGGTGGTTCGGTCAGCTGCACCACCACGATCTGGCCTGTTTTGGCCGACCCGGTCGCACCTTTGGGAATCAATACGTCCTGACCATAACGTTTGTCTTCCGGCGCCACCAGCCAGACACCGCTTTCCTGCAACAGGCGACCGATGATGGGATTAGGCGATCGCTCGATGATTTCCGTGACCCGGCCTTCAGGCCGGTTCTTGCGGTCATGGCGCACAATACGCGCCTTCACGCGGTCTTTGTGCAGCACGGCGCGCATTTCATTGGGCGGCAGATAAATATCGGGCTCACCATCGTCGCGCAGTACAAAACCGTGGCCATCGCGGTGACCAGAAATGGTGCCCTCGAACTCAGCGAGGAGGCCGGCGGATGCGCCAGCATTTTGAGGAGTAGTTTTGATAAAAATCTCTTTTGTTAAGTGCCACCAGGTTTCAGTATGCCGTTGAAATATTTCGACGGGGTGGGCTGGGTAAACAATGACTTAATGGTACACTGCTAGCTGTGCCCGGGTGGCGGAATTGGTAGACGCGCACGGTTCAGGTCCGTGTATCGCAAGATGTGGAGATTCGAGTTCTCTCCCGGGCACCACAGATAAAGCAAATGATAGTCAGACTGTAAAAGTAGTCACAACACCGACAAAAAAGCCACTGCAAAACAGTGGCTTTTTTGTTGCCTGAAACAATTGCAGACAAGCTGCAATTGAAATAGGTTGTTAAAACGGAACGGCAATCAGGTCGTGACCTTGCACACCAACGATGCGGGCCTTGGTGAACTCACCAACTTTCAGCGTTTTGCTGATTTTCTCCGGCGCAAGCAACTTCACAACGCCGTCGATCTCGGGCGCATCGGCATAACAGCGACCTAGGCCGCCTTTGCGGCCCAACGCTGGCGCCGAATCAACCAATACTTGCATCGTCGCGCCCAGGCGCTGATGTAGTTTCTGGCTTGAGACAGCTTCTGCCACCGCCATGAAACGTGCACGCCGCTCCTCACGCAATTCAATCGGCAACATGCCAGGAATGTCGTTGGCGGTAGCGCCGGCTACGGCGCTGTACGCAAAACAGCCCGCACGGTCAATTTTCGCCTCTTGCATGAAGTCCAGCAGGTGCTCAAACTCTGCTTCGGTTTCACCAGGAAAACCCGCAATAAAGGTACTCCGAATGACAATCTCGGGGCAAATCTCGCGCCAGCGTGCAATCCGTTCAAGATTTTTCTCACCACTGGCCGGCCGCTTCATGCGCTTCAGCACATCCGGATGGCTGTGCTGCAGCGGCACATCAAGGTAAGGCAGCACTTTACCCGTGGCCATCAGCGGCAACACCTCGTCCACGCTGGGATAGGGGTACACGTAATGCAGACGTACCCAGGCACCGTAGGGTTCAGCTATTTCTCCCAGAGTTTGAACCAGTTCAAGCATGCGGGTTTTGACGGGGCGACCGTCAAAAAAACCGGTTCGGTATTTAACGTCAACGCCGTAAGCCGAAGTGTCCTGGCTGATAACCAGCAGTTCTTTCACGCCGCCTTCAAAGAGCGCACGGGCTTCATTCAATACATCGCCAATCGGGCGTGACACCAGGTCGCCGCGCATGGACGGAATGATGCAGAAAGTACAGCGGTGATTGCAACCCTCGCTGATTTTCAAATACGCGTAGTGCCGTGGCGTGAGCTTGATGCCCGCAATACCGAAGGAGTTAGGTACCAGGTCGACAAACGGATCGTGCGGCTTGGGTAGATTCAAATGCACCGCATCCATGACTTCCTGCGTCGCATGCGGGCCCGTCACAGCGAGTACGCTGGGATGCATTTGCCGCACCATGTTGCCACCGTCATCGCCTATTTTGGCACCGAGACAACCAGTGACGATGACGCGGCCGTTGGCAGCCAATGCTTCGCCGATGGTGTCCAGGCTTTCCCTGACAGCATCGTCGATAAACCCGCAGGTGTTGACAATGACCAGGTCAGCGCCTTCGAACGTTTTGGAGGTCTGGTAGCCCTCGGCGCTCAGTTGGGTCAGGATTAATTCGGAATCCGTCAGTGCCTTGGGGCAGCCGAGGCTGACAAACCCGACGCGGGGTGCTGGCTTACGAATAAGGGAGGGTGGTGGGGAGATAACTTCGCTCATACGCCCATTGTCTCAGAGCGTACCCAACGCCGGTAAGCAGCTACTTTTTTAGTCCAAAAGCTGACAACATCTGTTCACTCTGCTTTTGCATCTGCTCCTGCATTTGCGTGAACACATCCTTGGATTGTTCGACGTAGCTCCCCATCATGCTCTGCATCATCGGTGACTGGGCATGCATTAATTGCGACCACTTTTCAGGACTGAGACCTTTGGACTGCTCGGCCATTTTCAACTGCAGATCCATAAAACTCTGGACATTTTTCTCAAGATAAGCGCCCATGAAGCCCTGCATCGAGTTGCCATAAAAACGGATGATGTTGCCCAGAACCGCCTCGGTGAACATGGGCGCACCTCCGGACTCTTCTTCAAGAATAATCTGCAGCAGAATGCTTCGCGTCAGGTCGTCATTGGTTTTCGCATCACGGACCACGAAAAAAACGTTTTCCATGACCAGCGCACGTACTTCCGCAAGCGTGATGTAGGTGGATGTTTCAGTATCGTAGAGTCGCCTGTTCGGATACTTTTTGATAACGCGGCTGACGGCCGCGCTGCCGGACGGCGATGCCGCTAGTTTATCTTGCGTGGATTTGCTTTTGTTCACTGTCGTGTCCTGTGAATGACCGTCTGCTGAAGCAGTATCGGAATACGCACATTCTAGGAACTTAGGATCTTCACAATCTCCTTGGTTTACCCTGTCTATTACAACGCAAAAAATGCACTATAACTAGGGAACCACTTTTAAAGATTGGTAGGCGGTATTGGGATCGAACCAACGACCTCCACGATGTCAACGTGGCGCTCTAACCAGCTGAGCTAACCGCCTAAAGTAGAGCCTAAAGTATAACAGGCGAATACGTCATTTCTGTAGCTTGTTGAGAATTGCGCAAATATCATCGTCGTCTGGCGGAGCGCACACCCTGCACTCCAGCTACCACACCAAGCACCTGTTTGAGCCGACCAGATTGCGCAACTTCTACGGTGAACGTCATCCATGCCGTGCCGCCCCGGTTGTCTTTGACTGACGTGGTCTGCACTCCAATCACGTTCATTTTTTCCTTGGCAAAGACCTCTGAAATATCGCGAAGCAAACCCTGCCGGTCCGAAGCTTCGATTGACACATCCACCGGGTACACCAAACCGTCTGCTGCTTTGGGCGCACTCCAGTCCACCTCAATCACGCGGTCAGGGCTACCCGACGACATATTGCGAAAGTTACTGCAGTCACTGCGGTGAACGCTTACACCTTTGCCCTTGGTGACAAAGCCCAAAATTTCATCTGGCGGCGCAGGTTTGCAACACTTGGCCAACTGCGTCAGCAGCGAGCCCATGCCCACCACCAGTACGCCGCCACTTTTTGTGTTCTGACTGGCAGGGCGCGGTTTTTTCGCCAATACGTAATCATCTTGCGTGGGCACCGGTTCGGGTGGCCTGAGCATATTTTCGATGGTGCGCAAAGAAAGCTCGTCCTTGCCTACCACTTCAAACAGGTCGTCTGCCGCCTTGAACCCGAGTTGGGAAGCCAGGTCGTCAAGCTTGATCGCGGTTTTGCCTTCGCGCTGCAGCAGTTTTCCCACCGCTTCCCGGCCCTTGCCAATAGTCTGTGCCATCTCCAGCGCGTTGAACCACGCGCGCACTTTGGCCTTCGCGCGGTGGCTGGACAAAAAGCCCAGTTCGGGGTTGAGCCAATCGCGTGACGGCCCGCCCTCTTTGGCAGTGATAACCTCAACCGTCTGGCCGTTCTCCAGACGTGTGTTGAGCGGCACCATGGCCCCGTCGATACGTGCCCCGCGGCAGCGGTGGCCTACGTTGGTGTGCACGCTGTAGGCAAAGTCAACCGAGGTGGCGCCCTGGGGCAACTCAACCACAGCGGCGTCTGGCGTCAAGACGTAAATACGGTCCTCAAACAGGCCCTGGTTGGCCTCGCGTGCCCGTTGTGAGGCAGGCCCCGACAGGTCGCGCTCCCATGCCAGCAACTGCCGCAATACTGCAATCTTGGCATCGTATTCGCTGCTGGCTGTCACGCCCGCGTAACCCTTGGTGCCCGCTTCTTTATAGGCCCAGTGCGCGGCCACGCCGTTCTCGGCGTGGTCATGCATGGCCTGCGTGCGGATCTGGATTTCAACGGCCCTGCCGGCTTCATCACGAACCACTGTGTGCAGCGACTGGTAACCGTTGGATTTGGGCCTGGCGATGTAATCGTCAAACTCGCATTCAATCGGCGCAAAAAAAGAATGCACAAAACCCAGCGCGGCGTAGCAACCATTCACATCGGCCGCAATGACCCGCAACGCGCGGACATCAAACACCTGGTCAAAGTCAAGCGACTTGCCGCGCATTTTTTTGACTATGCTGTAAATGTGTTTCGGCCTGCCCTGTACCAGCGCAGCAATACCGCCCTGGTTAAGGTCACGCTCAAGCTGCCCGCGCAGCGCCTCCATGAAATGCTCACGCTCCACGCGTTTTTCGTCGAGCAACCGGGCAGTTTTTTTGTAGGTATCGGGTTCCAGAAAACGAAAGGCCAGGTCTTCCATTTCCCATTTGATCTGCCAGATGCCGAGCCGATTGGCCAACGGCGCAAACACATGCAATGACTCGTACGCCAGCGCCGGTGCAGCACCTTGCCGGGTAGTGGCGAAATGGGCAGCATAGTGGCGCAGCGTTTGCAGACGCGACGCCAGCCGCAGCATGACCACGCGCAGATCGCGAGAAAACGCCAGCAACATCTTGCGTACAGTCTCAGTTTGTGCAGCCGGGTCATCCAACAGCTGTGCCTTGGCATCAGCCGTACGGGCCTGTCGCTGCACGGTCACCAGCTTGGTCGTTTCGATTGCAAGGGCAGCGTAGTTGGCGCCAAACGATTTGGTGATGACCTCCAGCGGCTTGTTCAGGTGCTGGCAGGAATGCACCAGGTAGGTGGCAGCCTGCATGGCTTCAGAACCACCTATTGACTTGAGAATCGCCGCCACAGCGTCGGCATGCGCGAGGATGTTTTCGCCGGTGTCCAGCACTTCGCTGGCGATCAGAGGCACTGCAAACGCACGCGCGCGCTGCAGTGCATGTGGCTGGTCAGGCAGACTGTCAGCTGTGGCCGTGACGATAGAGGCATTTGGCGTTGCAGCCGCTATGGGCGCAGCCAAACTGGTCGGGCCATTTGGCCCTGGCACATTGCTTTTCATTGAAACTGAAACCGTAGTTGTCGGGAACCGTTATTGTTCAAACATCACGCCAGCAAAAAACTGCCAACTGCTGCGACCTGATCGGCCGCTATCAGCGAGGGCGCATGTCCGACGCCCGCAAACTCGACCAGCCGGGCCCGCGGGCCACGCCCGGTCATCGCGCGGGCCGTGGCAACTGTCAGCAAATCGGAATCCTGACCGCGCAGCAGCAAAGTCTGGGCGGTGATGTTGTCGTACAGCTGCCAGAGCATGGTCTCGCCCTGCAGCGTTGAGGCCTCTGTGGCCTGCCTGAAAGGCACGGCCAGGGCCGGGTCGTAATGCAGGCGCAGCGGGCTGCTCGGCGCGCCAGACACCGGCCGGAGCATGGGCGTCGACAATGCCAGCCACTGCGCTGGCGTGTGCGGCCCGAAGCCGGACGAAATTGCCCACATCGCATCGGCTGCCTCTTGCACTGATGCGAACTGCCCGCCCCGCCCAAGATAAGTGCCGATACGCACAATGGCCTCCCATTGAATGGTGGGGCCGACGTCGTTCAAAACCAGCTTGTGCACGGGAACTGGCAAGGGCAGGCCCGGCTGGCCGCACACCACCATGCCGATCAGTCCGCCCATGCTGGTGCCAACCCAGTCAAGCGTGGTGATGGGTGACTGCGCATGCAACTGCGCCAGCAGTGCGAGCATGTCGGCTGCGTAAGCCGGCACTTGGTAGCCCATGGGGTCGGTGAGCCAGTCGCTTTCGCCTCGGCCCACCACGTCGGGACACACCACGCGAATGCTGCCTGGCTGCTGCGCTGCACGCGCGCACAAGGCACTGGCCAGCACATCAAAGTCCCGCCCCTGGCGCGACAGGCCGTGGACACAGACCACCACGTGGGCGCTTTCGGGATGACCCCATTGCCAATAAGCCATGCGATGGCCGCCTGCGGCATCCGGGCAACTTAGGTAGTTCAACGTAGGGGAATTCATGGTTCAGAAAGTTTGATTCAAGGCTTGATAATTACTTCAGGAAATTAGCCCGGTACGCTGCAATCAGCTGCTGTGCAAATACCGTCCCGACCATCGTAAATCATTCGGAGAACCACCATGCAAATTACCCTGCTCAAAGGCAAAACAGCGCTCGTTACCGGCTCCACCAGCGGTATTGGTTTAGGCATTGCGAAAGCGCTGGCCGAACAAGGCGCCAATATCGTCCTCAATGGTTTCGGCGATGTAGAAGGGCCGCGGGCTGAAATTGCGGCGCTCGGCGTTAAGGTTGCTTACCACGGCGCCGATATGAGCAAGCCCACCGAGATTGCAGACATGATGGCTTATGCCGCAGCCCAGTTTGGTCAGGTCGACATCCTTGTCAATAACGCTGGCATTCAGCACGTTGCCCGCATTGAGGACTTTCCCACTGAACAATGGGACGCCATCATCGCTATCAACCTGAGCAGCGCCTTTCACGCCACTCGCTTGGCACTGCCTGCGATGCAAAAAGCCAACGGTGGCAAAGGCTGGGGCCGGATTATCAACGTCGCATCAGCCCATGGTCTGGTGGCCTCCGCAGAAAAATCAGCCTATGTCGCGTCCAAACACGCCATCGTTGGCTTGACCAAAGTCACCGCACTTGAGAACGCTACCAGCGGCGTGACCTGCAACGCTATTTGCCCCGGCTGGGTGTTGACACCGCTGGTGCAAAAGCAGGTCGATGCCAGAGCCGCAGCGGGCGGCATCAGCAACGAAGCCGCCACCGCACAGCTGCTGGGCGAAAAAGAGCCTTCATTGCAGTTCACCACACCAGCAGAACTGGGCGCCCTGGCGGTGTTTTTCTGCTCGCCCGCAGGAAACAACGTGCGCGGTGTGGCCTGGAACATGGATGGCGGCTGGACAGCCCAGTAAGACACCGCCATCATTACGCTATATAACTCATAGCAAACAACTGCCGTACTTGCTAACTGGTTGCGTTGTTTTATGTACCAACACGGGTAACGCAAACTAGCTTGCTTGGCCGAGTCACCATCCAGCTCGTCCAGCCTCTACCGAGACACCAATGGCACGGGCAACGCAGCGGGAACCAGCGACGAATGGTGGTCCACGAAGCGCCATTGGTCACTCCTGCGGTGAAAGGTAAAGCTGAACCGGGCGGGCATCAGGTGGGATTGGCCGGCGATCTCAAACGCAAACGTGTAGCCCCCCGAGGCCACCGCTGCATCGCCAAAAACCCGCACCAGAAGTTGCCCCAGGCGCACCGTTGGCGGCGGGTTGAACTGAAAGGTTCTGTCAAAGTAGGCGTTAATCGCATCAACTGACGTGATCATGTCTGTTGACAAGGTGCCCCAGAGAACGGCTTGGGCGTCGTACAGCGCAGACACCCTGGCGGCATCGTGTGCATTGAACGCGTCAACCCAGGCGTGTACGGCTACCGTGACGGCTGAAGCTGCAGCGTTGTCGGTGTTGTTTGACGTTGGCATGGGTTGATTGCAGAACTATCGTGAGGCAACGCCACCGCAGGCTGCGATCTTTATGTTGTCAGCCGCCACAGCTTGCGCTCGCGGGCCAAAGCTCGACATGTTGGTGAGCGTGACGTTGTGATGCGCAATGACCTGCTGCGCCGAAATAGCTGTGTTGCCTGATGACGTATGCCCATCAGCAACCAGCACGACTGGAAAACCAAGGGCCGAGGCGCGCCGGGTAGTTGTGTCCACGCAAAACTCCGAATGCATGCCGCACACGATCACGCTCTGTACGCCATGGTTTCGCAGGATGGCTTCTAGTTCGGTACGAAGAAAAGCGTCTGGTGTCGTCTTACGAATTCTGGCGTCTGTAAACTCGACCTCCAGCCCTTTGGCGAGTTGCCATGCGCGGGAACCATGCTCAAGGTAAGCGGTTGTTGATTCGTGCTGTATGAAGATCACCAGCGCACCGGCTGCCCTGGCCTTTCGAGTGACGCCGTTGATACGGGAAATGGTCCCATTGCAGTCAAATGCGGCACCTTCACCTTCGCAAAGCCCCTGTTGAACGTCTATGACGAGCACAGCTGTATTCATTACAGTGGCTTACCTGGCATCCATGGTCTTGAGCGCCTCATCACGACATGTTTCTACAAACGCCCTTGCCTGCCCGCAAGGCAACCAGGCCTGGCGGTTCGCCAGAAAACCAGAACCATTGCGTGTCGGTGCCGCCCATGCGCAAGATGAGTTGCGAAAACTGGAGCGAACAAGCCGCGCCCACTACCAACAACACCAGCACCCCAACCGAGCCCGCAACGCCATAACCAACAAGATGGCCCAACGAAATTCCCGGCATAAGCGCTCTAAGCGGGAGGGCAACCAGCGCAACGATTGCGGCTACCGCAAGGAGCAGTTTGCCAAGAAACACGAGCTTGATGTTCGACACGCGCATAGTGATCTCCAATGAGTCTCGCCAAGAGAAAGAGAACGCACCATCATTATCGTCATCAGACTCGACACCGCAAGAGCACCTTTGCAAGGGCTTGGCATCAATGCGTCTGGCAAGCCCCCGTTGGCGATGTCATAGCCAACCTGCCGCATCGTCCAAGCTGATTGACCAAATGCAGGCTTGCAGACCTGCCCGCCGTACTGACGTTTGAACCGTGTGGCACTGGTTCAAAAAATTAAGAAAAACAACTTATTGTCAGAAAATTCGCGGAATAGTTGCGCCTATTAACATAGCAATTAACTTTTCGGAAAGCGGTTTTATCATCACTCTGCTAACCCAAACCCTTGCCAGCTGCGCCATGGTAGAACTGCCGGTGGCCAACAAGTTTGAATAGCGGTTTTATTATTCGCTCGTCCTCGCCTGACAAATTACGCATATGTACGCCATGGACACCCGGGCTGGCATTCCACGGACACCCCCGCGCTCTTGTCCAATCACTGTTGTTTTGATATAACAGCGTTATTGTGATAACGCCTTCAACTTATTTGCTGCCTGCCGGCCAGGACGCTGTATCAACCCCGACCGGGCATTGGGGTAGCGCGCTGCACGACGCCCGGCGCGGCTTGATCCTCAGCGCAGCGCGCGACGAGTTTATTGACAAGGGGCTTGAGGGGGCGAGCATGCGCAGCATAGCGCTGCGCGCAGGCTGCACGACGGGGGCGATATACCCACAATTTGAAAGCAAGGAGCGCATGTATGCCGCCCTGCTAGCGCAGAGCCTTGAGCGGCTAGATACAGTGGTGCTCGCGGCGGTGCAGGCCGCCAGCACAGCGCCTGACTCGGCGCCTGGGGTGGCGCATGCGCAGGTGCGCGCTGGATGCCAGGCCTTTCTTGCCTACTACATGGCCCACCCGTTTGAAGTGAACCTGGGCCTCTACGCCTTTCGCGGCCTCAAGCGCCAGGGCGTTGGCAAGCCAACAGACCGTGAACTCAATGCCGCGTTGTGGCAGGTACTGGACCGGATTGCCCAGCCGCTTGAACAATCGCATGGCGGTAGCGCGGAAGCGGCCCAGTCGCTGGTCGCTCTGCTGTTCAGCCAGATGATTGGTGCCTTGGTCTTGCAGCTCGCCGGTCGCCTTGACCCGCTGGGGACAGACCCCGCCAGATTGCTCGACTTGATGCTGGCAACCCTTGCAGCTGCTACCGCCCACCCAGAATTTCCCCCCACAAAACGGAGACAACCCGATGGTCAGAATTGAAAAAGCAGGTCCGGTCTGGACCGTGATCCACAGCCGCTTTGCGCAGGCCCGCAATGCCATGGACCCCGAAAGTGCCGATGCCCTGGTCACTGCGTTTAAAGAGTTCGACACAGACCCTTCAGCCAGCGTCGCAGTGTTGTGGGGTGAAGGCGGCGCTTTTTGCTCCGGCTGGGACCTGAAGTACGCCAGCACGCTGAGTGACCGCGAGGCCTTTCAACGTGACATGGTGGAAGGCCTGGCCTTTCCCACAGGTGCCAATGAGGCACCGCGCGGCCCGCTCGGCCCGACACGGCTGGAACTCAGCAAGCCGGTGATTGCAGCGGTCGAAGGGCCGTCGGTGGCCGGTGGCATGGAACTGGCATTGTGGTGTGACATGCGTGTGATGGCCGAAACCGCTTACTTTGGCGTGTACTGCCGCCGTTGGGGCATCCCGCTGCTGGATGGCGGCAGCGTGCGGCTGGCCCGGCTGGTCGGTCAGGGACGCGCGATGGAAATCATCTTGAGCGGACGCAAAGTGCCGGCTGACGAGGCCTTGCGCATTGGCATGTGCGAACAGCTGGCACCCCATGGCGGTGCGCGTGAAGCCGCCGAGGCCATGGCCCGCAACATCGCGCGTTTTCCGCAGGCCGCCGTGCGGGCCGACCGGCGGTCCATTCTGGAGAGCTACGGTGTGCCGGTGCGTGAGGCACTGCGCCGCGAGTGGGCCAATGGCGTCGATGCCCATTACAAGGAAGGCGCAGAAGGCGCTAGCCGTTTTGCCAGTGGCCTGGGCCGCCACGGCGATTTCGAAAAAATCTGACGCCTGGCACCGCATGCAACACAGCGAACAAACCGCCCTCATCGCGCGCGCCCTCGCGCTGATCCGGTCCGGCAGCAGCGAGCGCGGCGACCCGGCCAGCAGCCCGGTGCAGCGCTACCTGGACCCGTCGCGTTATGAACGCGAGATGGACGGAATTTTCCGGGAGTATCCGCTGGCACTCTGCCCTTCCATATCGTTGGCCAATCGGGGGGATTCGCTGGCCATAGACGTGGCTGGCGTACCGCTGCTGCTGGTGCGCGGCGAAGGCGGGCAGATCAATGGCTTCATCAACGCTTGCCGCCATCGCGGCACACGCCTTCAGACAGCTGGGCAGCTCAATCAGCGCGCTTTTGTTTGCCCGTACCACAGCTGGACGTACGGCCTTGATGGCGCTTTGAGAGGCCGACCTCATGGCGATGATTTCCCGCAGGCGCCCGCTGCAGACTGCGCATTGATTCGTGTACCCACCGCCGAGGCGCTCGGTTTTGTGTGGGCGATTCCGCGCGCCGTCAAACCAGATGAAGCCAGCCAGTTTGACATCTACAGCTATCTGGGACGCTTTGGTGCCGATCTGCGCAACTGGGGTTATGACGGCTGGGTGCCTTTTCACCAGCGCGAGTTTGCCAATGCTGCCAACTGGAAAATTCCATTCGAAGGCAATCTGGAAACCTACCACTTTCAGTACGCGCACAAAAACAGCATTGCCAGCCTGTTTTATGACAATTTACTGATGGCCGATCACGAGGGTCCGCATCATCGTATTTTTCTGCCCAAGCGCAGTATTGAAACGCTGACTGAGCAGCCTCAAAGCGCGTGGCAAGTCGGGCCGCACTCCAACATCATTTATTTTTTCTTTCCAGCTACTTTTATCTTGCATGAGGGGGACCACGCCAATGTGTTCACGGTGTTGCCAGAAGGCGTTGGTAACTCACGCGTTCTGGGTGTGACGCTGATTCCAGAAATGCCAAAGACTGAGAAATCAATCAATTACTGGCGCAAAAACGTAGCCTCGTTCTGGGGTGCGCTGGATGAAGACTTTGCTCTGGGCGTATCGTCACAGTCCACCATGGCCAGCGGTGCCAATACCGAGCTGCACTTTGGCGCGACCGAATGGTGTTCGGCCAAGTTTCATGCAGATGTCGAGGCACGCATTGGTCGATCGTTCGACTGAGTAACTGGATGACTGGATACTAAAAAACCACTTGGTTTTCAGGCATAAAAAGAACTTTCCTGCATGCATCACGCAGGCTTACAGCTATCAATTAAATAGCATTTTGGGCGCTCACACAAACTGCCTCAACAAACCCATTACCTGCTCAAAGCGCTTGCCGTAAGGCGGATAAAACAAGTCCCCCCTCGCCCACTTTGACTGCACCAGCACCGGCTTTTGCTGGCTCAAGCGCAAAAATCCGGCTTCGCCGTGGTAGCTGCCCCAGCCGCTTTCGCCGACACCACCAAAGGGCAGGTTTTTGTGGGCAATGTGCATCAGGGTGTCGTTGACGGTGACACCGCCGCTGACGGTGCGCGCCAGGACGGCATCTCTGGATGCGATGTTTGTGCCAAACCAGTACAGCGCCAGGGGCCGGGGACGGGCGTTGATGTAGTCGATGGCCTGGTTAAGCGTGTCGTAGGGCACCACGGGCAGTATAGGACCGAAAATTTCTTCGTGCAGCAGCTTGCAGTCCGGTGGCGCATCAAACACCAGCACCGGCGGCATTTGCCTGGAACCTTCCACTGCAACGCCGCCCGTGTTGACTGTTTGCAGCCTGGCACCGCCGTCTTCTGCCGCGGCCAGCATGGCCTGCAAGCGCGCGTGGTGGCGTTGGCTGATGATCGCGGCGTAGTCAGGGTTGCCTGCAATGGTCGGAAAAAGCCTGGCAACGGCCTGGGTAATGGCGTGACCAAAGGCTGCTTCTTTGCCTTTCGGCAACAAGATGTAGTCGGGTGCAATGCAGGTCTGGCCTGCATTGAGCAGCTTGCCATGGGCGATTTTGATGGCGGCTTCCTCCATATTGCAACTTGCGTCAATGATGCACGGTGATTTCCCCCCCAGCTCCAGCGTGGTGGGGGTGAGGTTTGCAGCGGCTGCTTTTGCCACGATGCGGCCCACGGCTGTCGATCCGGTAAAAAACAGGTGATCGAATGGCAGACTTGTAAATTCGGTGGCCAGTTCAATATCGTTTTCACCGCGGCCCTGCACCACGCAGACTTCGTCCGGCGCATAGGCTTGACCAATCAATCCTGCCATCAAGGCCGATGTGTGGGGCGTCAACTCGCTGGGTTTGAGCATCACACGGTTGCCCGCAGCCAAAGCCGTGATGACCGGGCCCAAGGCGAGTTGTACCGGATAGTTCCAAGGCGACACCACGCCCACCACGCCCAGTGGCTGGCGCTGCAGGTAGGCCGAGGCTGGTTGCAGGTACAGCGGTGTGCTTACTTTTTGCGGCTTCATCCATTTGGGCAAGGACTTGAGCGTGTGCGACAGCAAGGTACGCAGCACAAATAAATCAGCGATTTCAGTCAACTGCAGTGAACGTACACCAAAATCTTTTTGCACTGCCTGCGCCAGTGCTGTGCTGTGGTCGTCAATCAAGGCCTTCATGCGCAGCAAACGGTCACGACGCAGTGCCAGGGGCACGACGGTGTGGACGCGGCTGGCCTTGTGCTGGGTGTCAAACAGGGCCCGCGTGCTGGAGTGGGAAGGTGTGGTCATACGCGCATCATAAAAGCCAGGCCGCGCCAAAAATAGGTGCGGTGACCCAGGTTGCGCCGCTGTCTTACAGCCAAACAGGCATTCGCAGGCTAAGGTCAAGCTAATGCTGTAGCGGTTGAAGCAGAAAGGCTTAAATGGAATTCAAGGACTATTACCAGACGATGGGCGTTGAAAAAAGCGCCACGCCTGAAGAAATCAAGCGCGCGCACCGAAAACTGGCCCGGAAGTACCACCCGGATGTCAGCAAGGAAAAAGACGCCGAGGCCCGCTTCAAGGCGCTGGCAGAGGCCTACGACGTTCTGAAAGACCCTGAAAAAAGAGCCGCCTACGACCAGCTTGGGGCCAACTACCAAGCCGGGCAAGACTTCTCGCCACCGCCTGGTTGGGCGGGCAGGCACCCGTCGGCTCGATCGGGTTTTGAGCATGGCCAGGAGCAGGACCACAGTGATTTTTTCGACGCACTTTTTCGTGGAATGAACGGTGGCACAGACAGCATGGGCAGCAGAGGCAGTGGCTCGCGCCAGCGTACCCATGAAGCTTTTGACATGCACGGCCAGGACCAGCATGCGAAAATCCAAATCAGCTTGGCGGACACTTATAGCGGCGCCACGCGCACGCTGCAGCTACGCATGCCGCCCGATAGCAACCACGGGCAGACGCGCAATCAACCGGTACAAAGCCGCACCATCGAGTTTGTCATCCCCAAAGGCATACGCGCTGGCCAGCATATTCGTCTTGCCGCGCAGGGCCTGCCAGGCACAGGCCAGGGCAGCTCTGGCGATTTGTACCTGGATGTGGAGATATTGCCACACTCCCTGTTCAGGATTGACGGCTATGACGTGTATATGGATTTGCCCGTCGCTCCATGGGAGGCCGCGCTGGGCGCAGAAGTTGAAGCGCCGACACCCACCGGACGGGTCGAAATCAAAATCCCGGCGGGTTCAGCGGCCGGACGCAAACTGCGGCTCAAAGGTCGTGGCCTGCCCGGAACATCGGGTGGAAGAGCCCCCGGCGATTTTTACTTCGTTTTGCAAATCGCCCTGCCCGCTGTAGACACTGAGACGGCCAAAAAAGCCTATGCAGATTGGGCAGAAGCATTCAAGGCCTTTAACCCGCGCGCGCAGCTTGAGGCGATTGAAAAAACACTGGAAGGCCAAGCATGACACCTCTCACCAGCACACATTCGGCCGCACTAGTACGCGTTAGTGGCCTTGTTTTGGAAGAACAAACCGGGCTCACATTGGCGGACCTGTGCCGCGCCTGCGCTGCGCAAGGCGATGTGATTATTGCGCTGGTCGATGAAGGGGTGCTGACACCCATCGGGCAAGCCCCTGCATATTGGCGCTTCACAGGCGTGCATATGCACCGCGCCAAAGTGGCACTGCGCTTGCAACACGACCTTGGCATCAACCTGGCGGGCGCCGCGCTGGCACTGCACCTGATGGACGAGATGGAAGCACTGCGGGCGCAATTGCGCAAAATGGCCACAGAGTGAGCTGTTATGCCACCAAGAACCGCCGTGATATTTTAAATGTCCACACCTATTCCCAACCGCCCTTAGCAGACCCGAACATTTCAAGGAGCTTTTCATGCACACCAAAATCATCGCCGACGCCTTCACTGCCCTGTGCGCCAAGGGTGAATTCATTGAGGCTGGCCGAATCCACTGGTCAGACGACATCTTGTCGTGCGAAGCCATGCCCGGAGACATGGCGGAGCTTAAAGGCCGCGCCGCGGTAGAAGCTAAAGGACTGTGGTGGCATGCCAACCACACGGTTCACAGCGTCAAGGTAGAGGGCCCGTATGTGCATGGCCACCAATTTTTGGTGCGCTTCACGATGGACGTCACGCCCAGAGGTGGCACGCGCTTGACCATGGATGAGATGGGCCTGTATAGCGTGCTGGAAGGGAAAATAGTTGAAGAACGGTTTTTCTATGGTGGCGCAGCGTGATTGAAACACTGCGCGCGCGGCGTGCATGAACTCCACGCCGGTGCGCTCTGGTGATGAAGAAAGTAGCGTAGTGGCAACATGTACCGAGACCAGAAGCTATTAAAAAAAATAGCTGAAAATATATTCGTAAAACTTATATGTGCACGTCAGACTTCGTTCGGGCCTTGGGCAGCTGCTTGATTTTCTGCGCCAAGCCTTGCCTCAGGCTTGGCACTGGCGACACCAGGCGATGCCTGCCGGCACATTTTTTCACCATCCCATTGCTGACCGCACCAGCACGCACCCTGCGCATTGATCAGGCAGGTACCGGTTCCGCAGCATCGTTCGTCGTCTTGCATGGTTTTATGTCCCGCTTTCGGCAGGCTTTATGAATCGCGTGGGAGGATCGTCAGCTGGATTTTCTCACCGAACCAAAATAGCGCTGCTGCCAATCAGGAAATGACACCCTGTTACCGGGGCCATCACAGAATATTTATGAACCTGTTGCAATCCAAAAAACTGCTGCTGACCAAATGGACGGCCGTCACGCCCATTGCCAAAGACAAGCATTTCCTCGTCGCTAAAGTGATCCAGCCGGAGTTGCCTTTGGTGGCGATTGAATGGGTGGAGATGGAGGCCATCTACTCGAAAACAGTCACGCGCATTGACTGGCGAGATTTGCGTGACGACAGCCTATGGCGGCAAGGCTGGGTTTAAAACAGCCGAAATACTCACGGAACGCCCATGTCTTTAAAAACTTTATTTACTAACGCCTTACAAACGCTTTGCGCGGTTACCTTATTTACCGCCTGTAACGCCATGGCCAACGACTCGCCCGGTGCTTTGACCACCATCTTGACGCTGGATGTGCCGCGCTACATGGGCACCTGGTACGAGATTGCCAAATACCCGAACTGGTTTCAGAAAAAATGCGCTAGCAACACGCGGGCCGACTACAGCGCGCAGGTCGATGGCAAGGTACGTGTGCTGAACCGTTGCACGACCAAAGACGGCGAGGTCAGTGAAGCCATTGGCGAGGCCAGGCAATTGGGCGGTAACACATCACCCAAACTCGAGGTGCGCTTTGCACCCGCCTGGCTTTCTTTTGTTCCTATGGTGTGGGGCAATTACTGGGTGATTGATCTGGACCCGGCCTACCAGATAGTGGCGGTGAGCGAACCCAAGCGGGAATACCTGTGGGTGTTATCCAGAACGCCTGACATGCCTGCAAAAGTTTACGCTGACCTCTTGGCAAGGCTGGAGAAAAAAGGGTTTGATAGTCGCAAACTGGAGCGCACGCCGCAAGGCAAATAAGCACTCATCTTGTTTGTCCGTCGTAGGCTGGACGTATTCTGACCTTGTGCACAGTGCCCGACGGTGTAAACAAAATGACAAATTCAACACCTGTGGCGGGTGCGCGCAGTGGCTTGCCGCGGTAAACCCAGACCTCATGCCCACTGTCAAACCGGATGATCGTGGCAGGGCCCAGCGCCGCCAGTACGTCGGCTTTTGTAGACTGACCAGTCACCACTGCAGCAGCAGCTCGCTCTACTGTCATGCTTTTGTTGCTGAACACAAGATCGGTAGCGCTAGACGCAAAGGGCTCACCAGCGCCCGCACAGCCACCAAGCCAAAGCCCGGATGCGAATGCCAGGCTCAAGCAGACCAGTGACTTGCGGGACCGCGGCATCATGGCGCGTCGTCCATGTAGTCAAACGCCACCAGCGTGTTGTCTGGCCAGCTGCGGTCGCCCAGTGGCAGGAAATAGGTGCGGTCAACCAGCACCTCGCAATCGCAATCAGGCAGTTCTGTGGTCAATTTGGGGTTGTCGCTGGCGGCCGCGTAAAGCTTGTCGATCGCCAGCACCTCTTTGCGCTGGCCGTCCAACAGTGTCACGCTGAACAAGGGCTTGTCTGCAAAGAAAAGATACAAGGGCGCTGGTTTGTCGCAATAGGCTGGGGTGTCGAGCACGGCACCCACCAGCCAGCTGGCCAGCGTGCCGCTGCTGGAGACCAGACCGGCCTCCATCCCCACGCGGCACTCCAGCCGCAAATCACCAAGTCGCCTGGTGTTGGGCGGAAGCCCGGGTGTACGGATTTCGGTGCGCCAGGTCATGCTTTGCGCCTTGCGGTTTGGTACCACCTGCGCATTTTCATCAAAGGCTTGTGAGTTGCGTGGCAGGGTGAAGGTGTGATCTGGCCCAATTGGCACGGCAAAATCCACAGCGGTCCCGATCACTTCCAGAACAATGCTGTTCATGTCGGTCTCACGCTTGCGAGGCAGCAGCTTGAAGCGCAGCAAAGCGTCGGGGGCGGTGCTGTGCTCTTTCTCAAACAGGTCCATGCCTCGAACCATCTTGCGATAGGATTTTTCTACCGGGTCGCGGTTGGCTTTTGCAGAGATCGTGACCGATGCCAGCGCTGGGGCGGAGGTGGCTTGGGCCATAGCGTCCATACAAACGGCAACGCAAACCGCAGCGCATGCAGCAACCATTAGGGGGGAGCGTGATGTCATCTTCAACATGGTCAATCACCATGCTAAACCGTGTCAACGCATCGGCTTGTAGGATAGTTTCTGCATTTTTTTAGAATAAAAATATGCTGCTGCGGCAACAGATATGGGCACCGAAAGCTATTAAACCAGGAGCAGTGTGTACCCCACTCCACCCGGGAGGGGAGCGGGAGAAACAGGTGGCTTAGACCTCCACCTTGCCAGCCTTGCCGAAACTGAATACGCCGGGGTTTTGAATCGGATCAACATCCACCGGAATCGTGCTCTTGGGCGGAAAGCGCCCTTC
>JANXTM010000322.1 GCA_025352405.1 Polaromonas sp. | reverse complement strand
CTTGGGCCAAAAATCTTCGCCTTCGTCGTAGAAGCGCTGGCCCTCGCGGTTGACCACCACGCCGAGCGAGACGCAGTCAATGCGCGTGCAGATGCCGCCGTCATACAGCGGTGCGCGTGCATCAATGGCCACCATGTGCGCCTGGGTCGGGTCGCCAATCGTGTCTGCGCCAGAGTCGAGCAAATGTTTGAGCACCACGCCGCGGTTGAAGCGGGTGCCGCGAATCGCAAAGTTGTCGGACGGCCATTCACCGCGCTCGTTTTGCCCCCAGGCCTCGCGCAGCCATTCGCGGTTGGACTCGAAGCCGCCAGCCGCCAGCACGCAGGCTTTGGCGGTAATGCGCTCCGCGCCCACCCAGGCTGCCACAAAGCGGCCATCGTCAAGCTCCAGCCGGTCCACCGGACTGTCGTAGCGGATTTTGACGCCGAGCTTTTCTGCACTGCGGTAATAAGCGTTGACCAGCGCTTTGCCGCCGCCCATAAAAAAGGCATTGGTACGGCTCAGGTGCAAGGTGCCTGACAGCGAGGGCTGAAAATGCACGCCGTGTTGGCGCATCCAGTCGCGGCAATCGCTGGAGGCGCGAATCGTCAGCCGCGCCAGCGCTTCATTGGTCTGGCCGCCTGTGACCTTGAGCAGGTCTTGCCAAAACTCTTCTTCTGAGTAAGCGCCTGTCAAGACATCCTGCGGCGCATCGTGCATGCAGCGCAGGTTGCGCGTGTGGCCCGAGTTGCCGCCGCGCCATTCGCGCGGTGCGGCTTCCAGCAGCAGCACGCTGGCACCCGCCTCGCGCGCCATCAGCGCTGCGCACAAGGCTGCATTGCCGCCGCCTATTACAAGTACGTCGATGTCCAGATTCACAGTAACCCCATTCATTCAATTAAGAAGACGCCTAGGACTGTAAGGCCGCGCCAAACCTTTCGGCAGCCCTGCGCCGCGATGGGGGTATCACAACTTGTGATGGGCCAGCAGCGTGCCCGCCCATTCGCCTGAAGTGACCAGCGCACGCGCGCAGTCTGCCAGCACCACCCGCGTGGCCAGTGCCGCGGGTGACAACTCGTCGTCGGACAGGCTGCACAAGGCGTTGCTGCGGCGCACCAGAGCGTCGTCGATCTCGGCCCACTGCAGGCGCTGCGCCGCGCACTGCACACGCCCCAGCGCCGCCCACGGTTGAACGGTACAGCCCAGGCCGGCACAGACCGCGTCCATCAGCATGCTCAATGAATCTATTTCAGCCACCAGCTGCGGCTTGATGTTGCTGCGCACGAAAGCGGCATCCAGCGCGCTGCGCAGGCCGTGTGCGCCGGTCGGCAAAATCAGCGGCACACCCTGCAACCCGGCCATGCTGATGGCTGGCAGCTGGTGCCTAGCACCGGCGGCGCGCGGCTGCATCAAATAGAGTTTTTCTTCCAGCAGCGGCAGCACACTCCAACGCCTGGCGACACCGGTGTCAAACAGCACGGCGAGGTCCAGCTGGCGGGTATTGAGCATGCTGGTGAGGTGGCCTGACATGCTTTCGACCAGGTGCAGGCGCACATCGGGGTAGCGCGCGTGCATGGCCTGCATCAGGGGGACGCCCAGCACCGCTGCGGTGGTGGACGCCAGACCCACGCTCACCGTGCCGCTCAGGCGTGATTGCTGGGCAGCGCGCACGGCCTGCTCGGCGTGGCGCAGCGTGAGCTGGGCTTCACGCAAAAAAGCCTGCCCAGCGGCTGTCGGCACCACGCCTTTGCTGCTGCGCTGCAGCAGGCGCGTCGACAGCTCGCTTTCAAGCCGGCTGATTTGCTGGCTCAGGGCTGACTGCACCAGGTCGAGGTCCAGTGCGGCGCGGCTCATGCTGCCGAGTTCGACGATACGAACGAAATATTTGAGCTGCCGAAGTTCCATCGTCAGCCCGCCTAAAAGTGCAAAGCAGTCATGGCGGGGATAATCGCACACCTATGAATGAGAAGACACACAGCAAGCAGCGGATCGTGGTGGGTTTGAGCGGCGGTGTGGATTCGGCCGTCACGGCCTACCTGCTCAAACAGCAGGGCCATGAGGTGGTCGGCATCTTCATGAAAAATTGGGAAGATGACGATA
>JANXTM010000285.1 GCA_025352405.1 Polaromonas sp. | reverse complement strand
AAAAATTGAAGACAAGGGCACCACCAACTTCCCGGAGCAGGCGGGGAAAAAACTCTATGGTCAACTCACCATGATCGTGACCGTTAACTTTGACGGCCGCATACTTGACACTGAAGTGGTGGAGTCATCGGGCAACCTGACACTGGACCGCCGGGCGCAAAAGATTGTCAAGGGCACCGGCCCGTTCGAAAAATTCACAGTGGCGATGCGCCGCAAGGCTGACCAGATTGTGGTGGTCTCACGCTTTAAATTCACCCGCGAAGAAACGCTTGAGACCCGACTGACCAACCGTTGACCAGCCGCCAATCCGTTACCGAACAAAAGCACAAACTCATGGACCACTACTGCGTATTGGGAAACCCGGTGGACCACAGCCAATCGCCCATGATTCAGGCGCGTTTTGCCGATCTCACGGCGCAATCGCTGCGCTACACCAGGCAATGGGTCGCCCTCGATGGTTTCACCGACATGCTGGCCAGCTTGCGCGCTGACGGCACGCGTGGCTGCAACGTCACCGTGCCGTTCAAGTTTGAGGCTTTTCAAGCCGCGCATCACCAGACCGACCGAGCCCAGCTCGCGCAAGCGGCCAACACCCTGCGCTTTGACGACACCGGCATCCATGCGGACAATACTGATGGCGTCGGTCTGGTCAACGACATACAGATCAATGCGGGCATCAGCCTGGCGGGTCGGGATATTTTGTTGATAGGTGCTGGTGGCGCTGCAGCCGGAGTTCTGGGGCCACTTCTGGCAAGTGGCGCGCGGCGCCTGGTCGTGGTGAACCGCAGTCCGGACAAAGCCGCAGCGCTGGTAGCGCGTCACCGGCAGCACCCCTGGGTACAAAGCTTGCTACAAAAAACAGAGCTGCTAGTGGCGGACATACATGCGCCGGAAGGTGTTTTTGATGTCGTGATCAATGCTACCGCAAGCAGCCTGACAGGGGCAGCCATACCTGTTCCCGGTAGCGTCCTGAAGCCCGGCGCGCTGGCTTACGACATGATGTACGGACCAGCCGCCGAGCGTTTTGCGCAGTGGGCGACGAGCCACGGCGCCTTCGCGCGTGATGGCCTGGGCATGCTGGTAGAGCAAGCTGCGGCAGCTTTTGCCATCTGGCGCGGCGTTCACCCGCCGTCTGGCCAGGTGTTGCGCGAGATGCGCACCGCCATGTCGCCCGCAACAACATGAAAGCCCTGCTGCGTCTGATCGGTCTCGTGCTGCTTGCGGGCGCGGCGTTGCAGTTTTATTTTGTAGGCCGCATCGCCGTGATGGCGGCGGTGAATCCGGAGTCCACCGCGTTTGAGCGCTCCGAGATCTACCGCCTTGCAAGCACGACCGGCAGCATCAAATGGCGACAGCAGTGGGTACCGTACAGCCAGATTTCAAACCACCTTAAAGGCGCCGTCATCGCGTCTGAAGATGCAACATTTGTCGACCATGACGGCGTAGACGTCGAGGCGCTTGAAAAGGCTTGGGACAAAAACGCCAAAGCCGAACAGCGGGTGCTGCAATCCGCGCCCCGGCCACCCCTGCAAAAATCATCAGGCAACGCGACCAAGTCGCCATTCAAACCAGCCGCAAAACCACCCAAAATAGTGGGCGGCTCCACCATCACGCAGCAATTGGCGAAAAACCTTTTTCTCTCAGGCGAACGTACCTTGCTGCGCAAGGGCCAGGAACTTGTGCTTACGCTGCTGCTGGAAGCCCTGCTGAGCAAAGAGCGCATTCTGGAAATTTACCTGAACAACGTCGAGTGGGGTGAAGGCGTATTCGGCGCAGAAGCTGCCGCGCAGCACTACTTCCGCAAGCCGGCGTCGAAGCTAAGCGCCTTTGAGGCAGCGCGCCTGGCAGTGATGCTGCCGCGTCCCAAGTATTTTGAAGCCCGACCGAACTCGGGCTACTTGTCATCCCGGGCCGGCACCATCGCTGCGCGCATGGGCGGCGTGGAGATTCCCTGAATGTTGGCCAAGCTGATGAGCCTCTTTTTGCTGGGACTAATACGTGTGCTCACGGGCGCGCAAGCACGCTGGCAGGGCTGCCCGCCCAAAGCCGAACAGCGCATTTATTTTGCCAACCACCAAAGCCATGCTGACCTGCTGCTAATGTGGGCTGCACTGCCCGAAGAACTGCGCAGCATCACCCGGCCAATCGCAGCTAAAGACTACTGGACCAAAACCCCCTTCAAACGGTGGATCACCAGTGCGGTCTTCAACGCAATCTATGTCGACCGAGTCAAGACCGGCGACCAGGACCCGCTGGAGCCCCTGATTGAAGCGCTCGGCAATGGTGACTCGATCATCCTGTTCCCCGAGGGCACCCGCGGCAACCAGGACGAGCCACAGAGCTTCAAGTCCGGCCTGTTCAACCTGGCCCAAAAATTCCCGCACGTCGTGCTGGTGCCCGCCTGGATCAACAACGTGCAGCGCGTGATGCCCAAAGGGGAGGTGGTACCCGTGCCCATTTTGTGCTCGGTGACATTTGGAGCGCCCATTACCCTAACGCAGCAGGAAGACCGGGGCCACTTTTTGACCCGCGCGCGGCAGGCCGTGCTAGACCTCAGGGAAACCTGATGAATCACTTTTTGCGCAACCTGACCCCCTCAGAGCAAGTTGGCCTGCTGTTTGTATTTGTATTCGGTCTGCTGGTGTTGATCAGCGTGGCGGCGCTGGTGATGTCACTCAAGGACCGGCAGGAAGACGACCTGCACACGCAAAAGCTCAGGGAATTCAACGCTCTGCTCAGCACCTCATGGGTGATGTCTACCGTGTTTTGGGTGGGCTGGGCCGCCGGGGAGACGATAGCGACGGTGTTATTTGGCCTGGTCGCCTTTTTCGCGCTGCGCGAATTTATCACGCTGTCGCCGACGCGCCAAGGCGACCACCGCAGCCTGGTGCTGGCCTTTTTTGTGGTGCTGCCGATGCAGTTTGCGCTGGTGATCACCCAGCGTTTTGACCTGGTGACGGTATTTATCCCGGTGTATGTGTTTCTGGCTATCCCGGTGGTCAGTGCGCTGGCAGACGATCCGCAGCGCTTTCTCGAGCGAAACGCCAAGCTGCAGTGGGGCATCATGGTCTGCGTTTATGGCATCAGCCATGTGCCGGCGTTGCTGTTGCTAAAATTTCCGGATTACCTGGGAAAAAATGCGTTCTTGGTGTTCTTTCTAGTGTTTGTAGTGCAAAGCTGCATGACCGTGCAGCACCTTGTGGACCGCCGATGGCCGCGCAAGCCGATTGCCCCGCACGTCAGTCAGACGTTTAACTGGACCGGCTGGTTCATTGCCGTAGGCACGGCCAGCCTGATGGGCGGCGTACTGGGCGGCCTGACACCCTTCAAACCAGCGCAGGCGGTGGCTATGGCCTTCATTGCCTGTGTGGCGGGCTCACTCGGCCACCTAGTGATGAAAGCCCTCAAACGTGACCGCGGTATCACCAGCTGGGGCTCTGAGGGCAAGTCAGTCACCGGGGCCACCGGCTTGCTGGACCGGGTTGATGCGCTGTGCTTTGCCGCACCCGTATTTTTTCATTCTGTCAGATGGTATTTTGGGGTCTAGGGCAATGAATACGTCGGTAACGAGCTATCAAAAAAGTAGCGCATGAGAATTCTCGGTATCGACCCCGGCCTGCGCATCACCGGCTTTGGGGTGGTGGATCTGGAAGGCTCCGAGCTGCGCTACGTGGCCAGTGGCACCATCACGACCACACATCTGGGCGCGCGCGATCTGCCGGCCCGCCTCAAGGTGCTGTATGACGGCATTCGGGAGGTCACCGAGCGTTACCAGCCCGAGTCGTCGTCGGTTGAAATTGTGTTTGTCAACGTCAACCCGCAGGGCACACTGCTGCTCGGTCAGGCACGTGGCGCCTGTATCACGGCGCTGGTGTCGCGCGATTTGCCAGTAGCCGAATACACCGCCTTGCAAATGAAAAAAGCGGTGGCAGGTTACGGCAAGGCGGGCAAGGCCGAGGTGCAACAGATGGTGATGCGTCTGCTCAAACTGCCCGGCTTGCCGGGCAGCGACGCGGCTGACGCCCTAGGGCTGGCGATCACGCATGCGCACGTGGGCGCGGCAACTGCCCGGCTGGCAGCAGCTGCTACGTTGAAGCCCAACGCCAGCGCGTCTTACAAATCGGGGCGGCATTACTAAGGAGCCTCTGTATACCTCTGGCGAGGCCGTGGCAGTAGGATCAGGATGGGCTGCAAGACGTCTTTTTTTTGCAACCAAGAGCAGGGCTATTGGCAAGAAAAGCAACGCAGAAGATCGCCCGAGCCAGGCTGATGACAAACTGTAGGGAGTTATGCAGAGCTTCCCTGGAGACCCTAGGCGCTACTTAATCAATAGCACAAGGTTCTCGAATATATTGACGCAGAGCACTTATTTATCTACGCAGTAAAGTCGATGGGCGGGATCACAGACGCTACCCGCTCAAGCCACACGCTCAAGAATCAACACCGCAAAAAACCCGAAAGCAGCGATCAACGTCCATTTGAGGATGGTCAGGCCGTAGCGCTTGAAGCGGGCCTGGCCGGTACCCGCATAAAACATGAAAGAAGCCACAGCTCCCAGCAATAGCAGCAAAATAAGCCAGCGAAAAAGCAGCATGAGGTTTCCTTACCTTTTCTCAGGCGTGGTGCGTACTGCAGGCACTACCATGCACGGGCCAGGGTTGCGAAACCTTTGGGTGCCCGTTTTTCGTCTTCAAACGTGACCACCTCATAGGCATCTTTGTTGGCCAGAAGCGCGCGAAGCAGTTTGTTGTTCATGGCGTGACCAGACCGGAACGCGCTGTAGGCCGCCAGCAAGGGCTTGCCGAGCAGGTACAAATCGCCCATGGCGTCGAGGATTTTGTGTTTGACAAACTCGTCGTTGTAGCGCAAACCACCGTTGTTGAGCACCTTGTAGTCGTCCATCACGATGGCGTTGTCCATACCGCCGCCCAGCGCCAGGCCGTTGGCACGCATCATTTCAACGTCTTTGGTAAACCCGAAGGTGCGCGCTCTGGCGATGTCGCGGGTGTACGAATCAGTGCCCAAGTCAAACGATACGCTTTGGCCGGTTAAATCTACCGCCCGGTGGCCAAAGTCAATTTCAAAATTAAGCTTGTAGCCCTCGAAGGGGCTCAAGCGGGCCCATTTGGTGCTGTCGCCTTCGCCTTCTGACACATCCACCGACTTGAGAACGCGAATGAAACGCTTGGGCGCGCCCTGCAGCTCAATACCGGCTGACTGCAGCAAAAACACAAACGAAGAGGCCGAGCCATCCAGAATGGGAACTTCTTCAGCCGTGATGTCGACGTAAAGGTTGTCAATGCCCAAGCCTGCACAAGCAGACATCAGGTGTTCAACCGTGTGCACCTTGACGCTACCGTTCGAGATGGTCGATGCCAGCCGGGTGTCGGTGACAGCAAGTGCAGAA
>JANXTM010000240.1 GCA_025352405.1 Polaromonas sp. | reverse complement strand
ATCAAGAATCGACAGCACCTGCAGTTGCACCGTCACGTCGAGTGCCGAGGTCGGCTCGTCGGCAATCAGGATGTCGGGCTCGGCGATCAGCATCATGGCAATCATGGCGCGCTGGCCCATGCCGCCCGACACCTCGTGGGGGTAAAGCTTGTAGACCCGCTCGGGGTCGTCAATGCGTACAGATTCAAGCGATGCCAGCACGCGCTTGCGGGTCTCGGGTTTTGACAGCCGGGTATGCGCGAGCAGTGTCTCGGCAATCTGCGCGCCAATGGTCATCACGGGATTGAGGGAGAACTTTGGGTCTTGCAGCACCATGGCGATGCGCCCGCCACGCAACGCCCGCCGCTGCTGCGGTGTGCAGTTAAGCAAGTCCATACCGCCAAACTCAAGCCGTCGGGCGGTGATGCGGGCCTGTGGCGCCGTCAGGCCCAAAATGGCCCGCCCGGTTTGTGACTTGCCCGAACCGGACTCGCCCACAATGCCCAGCCGTTCCCGGCCCAGCATGAACGACACGCCGCGTACGGCCTCCGTCATGCCGCCGCCGCGGGCTGGAAAAGCCACACGCAAATCCTCGACGACCAGCAGGGGTGCGATGGGGGTGTTCATTTGGCGCTTTTCGGGTCCAACGCGTCGCGCAGGCCGTCACCCATCAAATTAAAAGCCAGGCTGACGACAAAAATTGCCGCGCCAGGGGCCGCCGCTACCCACCATTGGTCCAGCACATAAAGCCGGCCATTGGCAATCAGCGCGCCCCACTCGGGCATGGGCGGTTGTGCGCCCAGGCCTAAAAAGCCCAGGCCGGCGGCGGTGAGGATGATGCCCGCCATGTCCAGCGTGACGCGAACAATCACCGACGACAGGCACAGCGGCATGATGTGGCGCAGCACGATGCGCCAAGGTGATGCGCCCAGCAGTTGCACCGCCGCAATGTAGTCGGTCTGGCGAATGGTCAGCGTCTCGGCGCGTGCCAGCCGGGCGTAGGGCGGCCAGGAAGTGATGGCAATCGCGATCACCGCGTTGGTGATACCCGGCCCCAGCGCAGCGACAAATGCCAGCGCCAGAATGAGGCGCGGAAAAGCCAGAAAGATGTCGGTAATGCGCATCAGCGTGGCATCAACCCAACCGCCCGCATAGCCAGCCACGGTGCCCACCACCAGGCCAATCGGCGCGGCAAGCACGGCCACCAACACCACCACAAACAGCGTGATGCGTGAGCCAATCAGCACGCGCGAAAAAATGTCGCGGCCCTGGTCATCGGTGCCAAACCAGTGGCTGGACGAGGGTGGCAGCAAACGGGTGGTGCGCAGGTCGCCGACATAGGCGGAGTAGGGTGCGAGCAGGTCGGCAAAAATCGCTACAAAGACCAGCCCGAGCACAATCAAAAGGCCCAACATCGCCAGCCGGTTGCGGGAAAAGGTGAGGGCTGTGCTGTATGCGCGGCCCCAGGCTGCCTGGCGACGCGACGCCGGGCGTTCGGACGTGAGCCAGCTGATGAGGCCCTCACCCGCAGGCTTGGTTAATCTGTCGCTCACGGCAGTCTCGTCCTTGGGTCCAGCAGCTTGTATAGCAGGTCAGACAGCAGGTTGAGTCCGATGAACACCGAGCCCACCACCAGCGTCCCGCCCAGCACCGCGTTCATGTCAGCGTTTTGCAGCGAGTTGGTGATGTACAGGCCCAGCCCCGGCCAGGCAAACACGGTTTCGGTCAGCACCGAGCCTTCGAGCAGGCCTGCATAAGACAAGGCAATTACCGTGACCAGGGGCACCATGGCGTTGCGCAGCGCGTGCTGCCAGATGATGCGCGCTTCCGACAAACCCTTGGCGCGGGCCGCCACAACATATTCCTGCGCCAGCTCATTGAGCATGAACGAGCGCGTCATGCGGCTGATGTAGGCCAGCGAAAAATAGCCCAGCAGCGAGGCCGGCAAAATCAGGTGCGACAGCACATTGCCAAAAGCGTCCCACTGCCCGGCCATGGCGGCATCCAGCAGTAAAAAGCCTGTGACCGATTGCAGCGTGTACTCGTAGGTTACATCCATGCGGCCCGGCCCGCCGACCCAGCCCAGTCGCGCGTAAAAAAGCACCAGGCCCATCAGGCCAAGCCAGAAAATTGGCACTGAATAACCTATCAAACCCATCACCCGCACGATCTGGTCTACCAGGCCGCCGCACCGCACCGCCGCCCACACACCCAGTGGAACGCCAATGCCTGCGCCCAGCAAGATGCCCAGCGTGGCCAGCTCGATGGTGGCCGGGAAGGTGCGACGTATGTCCTGCATGACCGTGTTGGACGTCAGCACCGATCTGCCGAAATCTCCTTGTGCCACCTTGCTCAGGTAGATGTAGAACTGTTGCCACAAGGGCTTGTTCAAGCCCAGCTCTTCGCGCACACGTGCGATCACATGCTCGGGCGCCCGGTCTCCCACAATCGCCAGAACGGGATCGATCGGCATGACTCTGCCAATGAAGAACGTCACGGCGAGCAGGCCTAGGTAAGTTAAAAAGATCACCAGTAAAAAACTGGTGATGGCTTTGATCGTGCGGTGGTGGCCGCCGCGCATGGCGGCGGGTGTGGTGGCGGCTGTCAATGCACAAACCCCGCGTAGCGAGTCACCCGGTTTATTTCGTCACCTTGAACATATAAGTCGAATCGGAGGTCGGGCCGATTTTGAGGTTGTTCACATCGGAGCGCAGGGCCGCTGTTTCAAGCTGCTGGTAGAGCATGATGAAAGGGCTGCTCTTGCGAAACTCGGCCTGCATTTCTTCGTACATCAACTTGCGTTTGCCTGCATCGCGCTCCAGCACGGCGGCATCGGCCTTTTTGGTCAGCTCCGGCGTGGCCCAGGCATTGCGCCAGGCCAGTGGCTTGGTCTTGGCGTCGTCAGCGTTGTCGGGGTTTTGTACGAACGTCGCATTGGTGTGCGGATCCCAATAGTCGGCGCCCCATTGGCCGATGTACATGTCGTGTGTGCGGGCGCGGTATTTGGTCAAAGTCTGCTTGCCATCGCCGGGCAAAATTTCAATGTCGATGCCGGCGCGCTTGGCAGTTTGCTGGAAGGCTTCGGTGATGCCTTGCACTGGCTGCACGGTACGCATGTCAATGGTGACCTTGAAGCCATTGGGTAGCCCGGCCTTGGCAAGCAACGCCTTCGCCTTGTCAACGTCCAGCTTGTAGGGTTTCTCGGCGCTAGCACCCAGCAGGCCTATGGGTATGAAGTTCTGGTTGATGGTGCCGATGTTTTTGATCAGTGTGTCACCGATGGCGGCGTAGTCCACCAGCCACTTCATCGCCTCGCGTACTTCGGGCTTGGCCAGATTGGGATTTTTCTGGTTCAAGCCGATGTAGTAGACCGTGCCTTTGGGCGTAGCGGTTGTCTTGATGGACTTGTTGGCCGCCAGTGCTTTGAGGTCTTCAGGCGACAAATTACGGGCAATGTCCACGTCGCCTTTTTCAAGCTGCAGGCGCTGGCTGGAGGCTTCCTTGACGTGGCGGTACAGAACCCGCGCCATTTTGGATTTCTCGCCGTAGTAGTTGTCGTTGCGCTCAAGAGCGACGATCTCGTTGGCACGCCACTCGCGAATCTTCAGCGGACCGGAGCCGGCGTAGTTGGTTTTGAGCCATGCATAGCCCAGGTCGCCCGCCACTTCTTTGGACAGCACCAGTTTCTTGTCCAGTATGGAGGCGATGTTGGCTGTCAGGCAGTTATAGACAAAGGTGGGCGCATAGCTTTTGTCCGTCTCGAAAGACAGCGTGAGTGGGCCGGTCTGCTTGACCTTGTCTTTCACGTTCTCTTTGGTCAGCCCGAACTGCGTCAGGATGAAAGCTGGTGACTTGTCGAGCAGCACACCGCGCTGCAGCGAGAACGCCACATCTTCGGCGGTAATGGGGTTGCCGGATGCAAACTTGAGGCCAGGCTTGAGCTCAAAAATATAGGTTTTGCCATCGCTGGAAACCGACCAGCTTTTGGCCACATCCGCAATCAGCTTTGATGGATCGTTCACGTCAAAGCGCAGCAACCGATCATAGGCGTTGCCCATGATCTCGCCACCAGAAATCTCGAACACTTCACCCGGGTCCATGGTGATGATGTCGTCAATCGCCCAGGCCACGACCAGCGTGTCCTTGGGTGTGGCGGCCAGCGCCGTGGAAGCGTAACAGGCGATCAAGGCACCGCTTGCCGTAGCGCACAGCAGGCGGCGGGTAATACGTGAAGATGAAAATTTCAAGGTGCAATCCTTTACAAGAGAGGTCTGGAGCGTCGGCGTACACACAAGAAATAGGCCGGAATTAGTGCGTTCAGGCATGTGCCGCAGGGGTTGATCTTTGTCCCCGCAGGCCGGCAGGTCAATCAGTACTTAACCTTGGATGGGCGATGTCGCCTTGAGCGCGCGACGCAGGGCGGCAGGCAAAATGGCCCGCAGAGACCGTTCCCTGACGGGGTTTGTGATTATTTTTGATGCCAAAAATGGCTGCAAGCAGCTATCAAAAATAGAGTGATTTTCGGGTTCAAGCCAGGCTTGGCGCCAACTCGGCTCCGCGCTTTTCTTCTTTGGTCACCAGCCATATGCCGTAACAAACCAGCAGCAGCGCCACGCCGTTCTTCCATTCCAGAAAGTTTTCATCCAGGAACAGGCCCGACAGCAGCGTACCGAACACCGGAATCATGAAGTTGAACACGGTGATCATGCTGACGCGGTTGTACTTGAGCAGAATCGTCCAAAGCGAAAACGCCACTGACGACAGAGCCACCATGTAAGCCATCAGCGCGGCCGATTTGAAAGTCAGCGTAGCCAGCGTACCGCCGGTGACCAGGCCAATCAGCAGCAGCGCTGCGCCGCCGATAGCCAGTTGCCAGCCCGTCAGCACGACCGAATCCACATGCTGCGAGACTTTTTTGCCATAGATGCTGGCGGCTGAAAGAACAAAAGCCGCAATCACCACAAAACCTTCGCCCAGCAGCGTGAAGTCAAAGCTCAGCAGGCCGTCGCTAAAGTTGACCACCATCACACCCGCAAAACCGACCACGCAGCCCAGCACCTTGTTGAAGCTGAGGCGGTCATTTTTGTAGATGAAGTGTGCGAGCAGCACACTGAAAAAGGTACCCGTCGCGTTCATGATGGAGCTTTTGACACCCGTAGCGTAGGCAAGGCCAATGTAGAAGAGCACATATTGCAGGCTGGTTTGCGTCAGCCCCACCAGCGCTACCTGGCAGAAGTTGCGGCCAGTGAGCTGAAACACCGGCTTTTTCCAGATCGCAGCAACCACCAAGAGCACCAGCCCCGCAAGCACAAAGCGCCAGCCCGCATATACCAGCTTTGAGGGAATGTCATGGGCCGCAATATTGAACAGTGCGTAGCCGTTTTTGATCGCCGGGTAAGCGCTGCCCCAGAGCAGGCAGCACAGTGACGCAAGAAGAAACACCACCTTGCGGTTGGTGAAGAAAGAAGCGCTATTCAAAGTCAATATTGCCTGGGTGTTGCCAAACTTCTCAATGAATCCATCCAGGTTTTGAAGTGCTGGCACTCCCTTTCGACGACTTCCAGCGAAATATGCTCTGCAGCCCTTGGGCCGTGCGTGGTCTTTTTGTATTTGGGATGAAGCAGGCCTTCCAGTCGCCTGGATGGTGCGGTTTCATAACCGTCATTAATATGCTCTGGCGTATCGGCTGATGCGCGTATCTCTATCAGGGCGGAAAGGCTCTTTGCCCAGGTCGGCTCCAATGAACTCAAAGCCTGCACGTCGGAAAATAGCAAGCCTTCGAATTCATACGGTTGAATATGCGGCATGAAGCGCTCAGGCCGACATTGCACATGAGCGACGATGGTGTCAGTCATCGCTTGTTGAAGACAGGCGACCCTTGAGTAAACGTCTGGTTTTTTCTTGGCCTCTTCAAACGCAGGGAAGTCCGTGTCCAGCGCATAGAGGTCCAAGAAGGTGCTCAACACCGCGTTGGGATGCTGTCTAAGCGTATTTCTGGCATTGAATTTCAAGCGGTCAAACGTGACCGCACCGCCTTTGGCGGTCTGTGATGTGCTCAAAAGCTGCGGTTTTATGAAAATTTCCAAATGACGCAGTGCTGGTGCCACCAGTTGTTTGATGAACCTCTCTTCAGTCTGCCCTTCGGCAAAGACGATGACTTCCACCATATCAAGGTCTTCCGCCGAGGATGTTGCGCTTCCAGATTTCGCCCATGGAATACTCAGTAAGCCAGCCTGATAATTCTTCTTCTGTATAACGCTTGAAGGTCGAGGCACCATCTTCCTGATCCACCACGATGACGTCTTCCGGCGACAACCCGTTTACCAGTTCAACTGACTGGGTGGAGACGATTAATTGCTTGTCTTCTGCCACCTGTTTAAAAATATCCACCAAAACTGCAATGGCATAAGGATGCAGGCCAAGTTCGGGCTCATCAATCAGTATGGTATCTGGCAACAATGACACGGGCTGTAAAAGCAAGGTGGCGAGGCAGATAAAGCGCAGGCTGCCGTCTGACAGCATATGCGCCTTGAACGGTGTATCTGGTTTGCCTTTTTGTGTCCATTCCAGTTCCACGTACTCCGGGTCGCCGGGGCGATGCACAAAATCATCAAAAAATGGCATCACCAAACGGATCGTTTCAATGATCCGCTTGTATTCCACCAGATGCTTTTCCTTTAGCATTCGCAGGTAAGCAGCAATATTGGCTGCGTCAATTTTTAATCGCAGGTTGTCATTGGTCGCATGGCGCTGCTTGACTTTTGCCGTGTCGCTGGTGTCATGGAAATGATAGACGCGCCATTTACTAACAGAAGGGCGTACGTAACCTGAATATTGGTCTTTTGCCTCTTTTAACTTCGATTCGGCATGGCCGGTGCCAAGCGTAACGCTGGGTGCGGTATTGAAGTAAATTCCCTTAAACCAACTTTGCTCGCGCTCAAATATCAAACGGTTATCTGAAGTAGGGACTAAATCAAATTTATAGCCATTGGCTGAAAAGTAGAACTCAGCATGTAACCGTTCGGTCGTGCCGCGACCAAAATGCAGCAACGCGTCAGGGCCACCCTGTTTTTGAACATAGACCTGCAATCGTTGCTCGTACATTTCGTTTAATAAACGAAACAGGTTTATAAAATTACTTTTGCCTGCACCATTGGCACCAATTAATACGTTTAACCCGTTAAGTTTGAAATTCCTCAACTCGCGGATCGACTTGTAACCAAGTACCGTAAGTGAGCTAACGCTGGACATCGCAGGTGCCTTGATATTTACAACGAACGAACAAGCAGCAAAAAAACATATTCAATCCTACAACAGCCGCGCCAGGTAGCGCCCGGTATGGCTGTCGGGGTTGGCTGCAATGTCTTCTGGCGTTCCCACACCCACTACGGTGCCGCCGCCCGCGCCGCCTTCTGGTCCCATGTCTATCAGCCAGTCGGCGGTTTTGATCACGTCCAGGTTGTGTTCGATCACCACAATCGTGTTGCCTGCATCGCGCAACTGGTGCAGCACCTTGAGCAGCAGATCAATGTCGGCAAAGTGCAGGCCGGTGGTGGGCTCGTCCAGTATGTAGAGTGTGCGGCCGGTATCGCGTTTGCTCAATTCCAGCGCCAGCTTGACGCGCTGCGCCTCTCCGCCTGACAGCGTGGTCGCCGCCTGGCCAAGCTTGATGTAGCTCAGGCCCACGTCGAGCAGCGTGTGCAGCTTGCGGGCAATGGTCGGCACGGCCTTGAAAAAATCGGCGGCGGCCTCCACCGTCAAATCCAGAATCTGCGCAATATTTTTGCCCTTGTACTGCACTTCCAGCGTTTCGCGGTTGTAGCGCATGCCTTTGCAGACATCGCAAGGCACGTACACGTCGGGCAGAAAATGCATCTCGACCTTGACCACGCCATCGCCCTGGCAAGCCTCGCAGCGGCCACCGGCCACGTTGAAGCTGAAGCGGCCTGCCCCGTAGCCGCGTTCACGGGCGGTGTTCATTTCAGCCAGCAGCTCGCGTATCGGTGTGAACAGGCCGGTGTAGGTAGCCGGGTTGCTGCGCGGCGTGCGGCCGATCGGTGACTGGTCAACGTTAATGACTTTGTCAAAGTGTTCTATGCCTTCAATCGCTTCATGCGCGGCGGGTTCTTCGTGTGAGCGGTAAAGCGTGCGGGCGACGGCGGCATACAGCGTATCGTTCACCAGAGTTGATTTTCCCGAACCCGACACACCCGTCACGCAGGTCAGCAGGCCAACCGGGAACTCGGCGCTC
>JANXTM010000231.1 GCA_025352405.1 Polaromonas sp. | reverse complement strand
ATCGGCATTGCAGCCGTAGCCACGCATGCCATCAACCCATGGCTCTACAGCAAGATGCCCTACAACGCCGCAACTGACTTTGCGCCCATCACGCAGATGGTGCGTGTGCCCAACGTGCTGGTGATGAACACTGACACGGCGGCGCGCCTGAAAATCAACACACTGGCGGACCTGATCAGATACGCCAAGGCCAACCCAGCGAAGCTTAACTATGCCAGCGGCGGCAACGGCAGTGCTGGTCATCTGGCAGGGGAAATGTTCAAGGCCCAGGCCGGTATCTATGCGGTGCACATACCGTATAACGGCGGCAACCCGGCGCAACTCGCCCTGCTCAGCGGCCAAGTCGATTTCAACTTTGACAACCTCGCCACGGCATCGGCCAACATCAAGGCGGGCAAACTCAAGGCACTGGCAGTGACCACGACCCATCGCAGTGCCGTGCTGCCGGACATCCCGGCGGTGGCCGAGACGCTGAAGGGCTTTGAAATCGACACCTGGTGGGGACTGGTGGCACCGGCAGGGACGCCCAAAGACGTGGTGAGCAAACTCAACCAGGCCTTTGTGGCCGCACTGAATTCACCCGAGGCCAAAACGCGCTTCACCTCACTGATGGCAGAACCCGTGGCCAGCACGCCCGAGCAATTTGCCGCCTTCATGAAAAATGAACTGGCGAAATATGAGAAGGTCGTGAAGGCATCAGGCGCGAAAGTCGACTAGGGCAAGGGGACTAAAACTACAAGCCTTTTAAGCCTCTGCGGCAGCAAACAGTAAGGACAGTCGCTATTTAATCAACAGCACGCAAAGCCTTTGTGGGCCAACAGCAAAAAACTAGCGCGTTACCCGGTCACCGTAGCTGATGCGCTTGAGTTCACCGGCTTCAAACTGCAACATGGTCATGAACTGGCCGTAGCCGGGGTTATAGGTCCACTCGTCTACGTTGACGCACTGGTTGATGGTGACGCTGGCCCCGGCTGCCGCAGCAGGCGCGTTACTTGTGCTTTGCTGTGCAGACTTGCAGAAGCTGTCTTTTAACACTGGCTCGCCGCATTTTTGCAAAATGGTGCCCTTTGAATTGCCAATCTCGGCAAAATCGCCCTTGCAGCGAAGGGACTGGGCCGATACGCTGGCCGACAGCGCAAAGCCGAGAACCAGCGCCGCAGCGGCGCGCATCCGAGGAAGCGAATCCATGACGTTGGTTAAATGCATTGTCGGAACTCCGGTAAGCAAGACAAGGTAGTTTCTGGCTGCGCATTATTCACCCAAATAAGCCGCCCGCACGCGTGGATCGTTCAACAGTTCCTTGGCCTCACCATTCATGGTGACAATGCCGGATTCCATCACGTAGCCCCGGTCTGCAATACCCAGCGCGCGACTGGCGTTCTGCTCGACCAGCAGCACCGTCACGCCGCGGCTGGAAACATCACGCACGACCTCAAAAATCTTGTCCACCATGATCGGTGACAGCCCCATGGAGGGCTCATCCAGCAGCAGCACCTTGGGTCGACTCATGAGCGCACGGCCCATGGCCAGCATCTGCTGCTCACCGCCCGACATGGTGCCCGCGAGCTGGTCCTTGCGCTCGCGCAGGCGCGGGAAAAGGGTGAACATTTTTTCGATGTCCAGCGCAATTTCGGCGGTGTCGTTGCGGATATAGGCACCCATCTGTAGATTCTCAGTGATGGTCATGCGGGCGAACACGCCGCGGCCTTCCGGCACCATGGCCAGACCGTCCTTGACCAGATCCCAGGCGCCTTTTCCCTTGATGCTTTGGCCCAGGTACTCGATGTCGCCGTCCACCATGGGCAGCGTGCCCGTGATGGCTTTCATCGTGGTGGTTTTGCCCGCACCGTTGGAGCCGATCAGCGTGACCAGCTCGCCCTCGTTGACATGCAGATCTACGCCCTTTACGGCCTTGATGCCGCCGTAAGCGACTTTGAGACCGGTGATTTTGAGAAGTGTGGTTGCCATTTTTTATTCCTGAGTTTTTTCGCCGGGCCGCCCCAAGAAAAAATACGCCCCCTCGGGGGGCAGTGCATTACGCGAAGCGAAAAGCGTGGGGGCCATTCAATGACCTGTGCCCAAATAGGCGGTGATCACTTTTTCGTTTTTTTGCACGTCTGCGGGGGCGCCTTCAGCGATCTGTTTGCCGTAGTCGAGCACCGTCACGCGGTCGCACAGACCCATCACCAGCTTCACGTCATGCTCGATCAGCAAGATGGTGCGGTTGTCTTTGCGGATCTGGTCGATCAGCTCGCGCAGCTGGATTTTTTCAGTCGCGTTCATGCCGGCGGCAGGCTCGTCGAGGGCGATCAGTTGCGGGTCAGTGGCCAGTGCCCGCGCAATTTCCAGCCGGCGCTGGTCGCCGTAACTCAGGGTGCGGGCTTTAAAATCAGCGTATTTTCCGATCCCTACATAGTCCAGCAACTCGTGGGCGCGTTTGGCAATCGCCGCTTCCTCGCGCTTGAAGCCCGGCGTGCGAAACACCGCACCCAGCAAGCCGGATTTGGTGCGGATATGCCGACCGACCATGACGTTTTCAAGTGCGGTCATTTCTGCAAACAAACGAATGTTCTGAAAGGTCCGGGCAATGCCAGCCTTGGCGACCTCGTGCACGGCTGTAGGCTGGTAGGCTTTGCCGGCCAGTTCGAACGAGCCGCTGTCCGGCGTGTAAAGCCCCGTCAAAACATTGAAAAAAGTGGTTTTACCCGCACCGTTCGGGCCGATCAGGCCATACACCTGGCCGCGTTCAATGTGAATGCCAACATCGCTCAGGGCCTGCAAGCCGCCAAACCGCTTGGATACCCCTGATACTTTGAGAATGGTTTCGCTCATGTCCATGGTCCTTAGGGATTGATCGAGTTGATGGCTTTGGTATCTATCTCAGCAGCAGGCTTGCGCGACTTGCCGTGCTCGGGCGATGGCCACAGACCACGCGGACGCATCAACATGATGGTGATCATGGCCAGTGCGATCAGGAGCTGACGCAAAATAGCCGAGTCGAGGCGGCCGTCGGTCATAGCCTGCAGCGGGCCAGCCACATGACGCAGCACTTCCGGCAGGGCCGCCAGCAACAGGGCACCCAAAATAACGCCTGGCAAATGGCCAATACCGCCCAGCACCACCATGGCCACAATCATGATGGACTCCATCAGACTGAAAGACTCGGGCGAGACAAACCCTTGAAAAGCGGCAAACATCGAGCCCGACACACCGCCAAAGGTGGCACCCATGCCGAAGGCCAGCAGCTTCATGTTGCGGGTGTTGATACCCATGGCCTTGGCGGCGATTTCGTCTTCACGAATGGCCATCCAGGCGCGGCCGATGCGTGAGTTTTCAAGGCGGTGGCAAATCACCACCGACACAATCACCAGCGCCAGAAACAGGTAGTAATACATCGACACCGAATTGACGGTAAAACCGAAAAACTCGTGGTTTTTGCCGAGGTCAAAACCAAAGAACTTGATCGAGTCAATCTGGTTGATGCCTTTGGGGCCATTGGTCAGGTTGATCGGGCGATCCAGGTTGTTCAAGAAAACGCGGATGATCTCACCAAAGCCGAGCGTTACGATGGCCAGGTAGTCACCGCGTAGCTTCAGTGTCGGGGCGCCCAACATCACGCCGAACAGGCCCGCCACCCCGGCTGCGGCAGGAATGATGGCCCAGATGGGCAAATGTAGGCCCTCAGGAAAGGCCCGGGCGATCGCCGGAAAGGCTTCCGCCAGATGCGGTGAGCCAAGCAGTGCAGACAAATAAGCGCCTACTGCAAAAAATGCGACGTAGCCCAAGTCAAGCAAGCCAGCGTAGCCCACCACGATGTTCAGGCCCAGCGCCAGCAACACATACAAC
>JANXTM010000229.1 GCA_025352405.1 Polaromonas sp. | reverse complement strand
ACGCCGCCAGCAATGGTGCCGTCAACGTACACGGGCGTGGCCCAGGTGTAGGCCGGGCCCAGCAGCTCCAGCCCGGCGTAAGTGGTCACCAGCTTCATGACCGAGGCCGGGTTCACGGCGCTGGCAGCGCGCCAGCTGAGCAGGGGCGGCGCGGGGCTGGCCTTGCTGCTGAGCGCGGGCGCGGCATCCACGACGATGGCGGCCAGCGCATCGCGCGGCACTTTGGCGCGGGCCAGTACGGCATCGACTTCGGGGGGCAGGGTTTGGGCGCATGCCGCGCCGCTTACAACACCGCCTGCCAGACAAAATGCCCAGCCGATGGTTTTGGCGCGACGCAGGCTTTGGGCGATGCCCGCAGACTGTTGATTGAAATGCATGCCTCGATTATCAGTCTGGCATCGCCTTGCAACCCCGCACGAACTGCCGCCGTCGCAAAGCCGGATAATCGGCGCTGCGCTCCAACTGCAGTCGCCAAGACCCAGCCTCACGTTGATGGCAAAACCCGTACGCTCACTTTTTAATAGCTAATTGTCCCCGTATTTCCTGCCGCAACGCCCTTTTTTATGGTTGAAAAATGAAATTTCTGGCTTTTGACACCAGCACCGACATGATGTCTATCGCCGTGACGGATGGCGTCCGCGTGTGGCAGCACAGCGGGCCGGGCGGTGCCAAGTCGTCTGCCACGCTGATCCCGGCGATTTTGGCCTTGCTGGCAGAGGCGCAACTGGCTCTTGGCGCGCTGGACGCGATTGTGTTTGGCCGCGGCCCGGGTTCGTTTACCGGCCTGCGCACGGCTTGTTCGGTCGCGCAGGGGCTGGCGCTGGGAGCAGGCGTCAAAGTGCTGCCCGTCAACACCTTGATGGCGGTGGCAGAAGAAGCCCGTTTTGTACTCACCGGCAGCCCGTTCGCCGGCGAGCCCCTGCGCGTCACCGCGCTGCTGGATGCGCGCATGGACGAAATGTACGTGCAGAGCTACGAATTGAGCAGCGGGGGTTGTCTACAAATCAGCGACTGCCGGCTGATCCGGCCTGAAAACCTGCTGGCGGATGCCGTTCTTGAGGCCACTGACGTCAAGCTGCTGGCAGGCAACGTGTTTGGCGTGTACGCCGACCGCCTGCCAGCAGATTTGGCGCGTTTTACCTGCGCCCCGGCCTTGCCCACAGCCACCGCGTTATTGCGCCTGGCGCCTGCGCTGGCCGTCGCCGGGCAATGCGTTGACGCCGCGCTGGCCCTGCCGCTGTACGTTCGCGATAAAGTAGCCCTGACCACCGAAGAGCGCGACCAGGTCAAACTCGCCAAAGCCCGGGCGGCGCTTGCCAGTCCTGCCGACTAACCGTCATCAAACTTTTTTTAACTCGCCAGACCCGCATGAATGCCGTTCTCAAGCCCCTGGAGGCGCAATTTGAAAGCATGACCACCGCCTGGCTGGACGCCGTGGTAGCGGTGGAGCTGAGCGCCTACGAACACCCCTGGACGCGCGGCAATTTCACCGATTCGCTGAACGCGGGCTACCAGGCGCAATTGCTCACCGCGGGCGATGGCGCCGGCCTGTCAGCGCAGTTGCTCGGCTACTTTGTAGCCATGAAGGGTGTTGATGAGGTGCACCTGCTCAACATCACCGTCGCCCCCGCGCATCAACGACTTGGCTGGGCGCGCGTCATGCTCGACGCGCTGGCCATCTGGTCACGCGGCCAGGGCGCGCAGTGGCTGTGGCTGGAGGTACGCGCGAGCAACACGCGCGCCAAAGCGGTGTACGAGCTGTATGGCTTTCGTGAGGTCGGTTTGCGCCGCAACTACTACCCCTCGGGCGGCAGTGGCGGATCAAAACGTGAAGACGCCGTGGTCATGAGTTTTGCCCTGTGAAAGTTTCTAAATGAGCCAGACCCTGAACCTCGACAAACGCCAGCGCGCCATGCTGCGCGAGATGGGTGTGCGTGTCTGGCAGCCGATGGCGCCACCGGTCAAATCCGCCTTCAAAGCTCCGGATTTGGCACCTGCGCCAGCCCTGTCCCAAGCTTCGGTTCACTCTGAATTTGCTATTGATTCAATAGCGTCTGGCGCCCATATTTTAAGCCCAAAAGGCACTTTATCTTCTCAATTGGCACCTGCCCAGACGCCTTTGCCGTCAGCAGAAGTGCGCAGCAACAGCAGCGCCGTCAGCTGGAGCGTGGGTGACGCGCTGGCCCTCTACGCGCAGGCCAGGTCCGCGCCGGGTCCGCGCTGGCTGGTGCTGGCAGAAACACCCGCCGCCGCAGTGCAGCCTGAACATCCGGGTGCTGACAGCCCTTTCAACCCTTTTGAAGGCGATGCCGGCAAGCTGCTCGACAACATGCTGCGCGCGGTGCGGTTGCATAAAACCGGCACCGCCATGCTGGCCCCGCTGGTCAGACGTGTCGGTGTCGAGTCTGCGCCAGAGGCCGGTTTCGCGGAAGCACTGGCCATCTTGGTGCAGGCTGTGCAGCCCGACGTGGTGCTGGTCATGGGCCGTCTGGCTGCCCAGGCCCTGCTGCAGTCCAACGAGCCGTTTGGCAAACTGCGCGGTCAGGTCCACACCCTGCACGGCGTCCACACCGTCGTCACGCACGATGCCGCTTATCTGCTGCGCAGCCCGCTGGAGAAAGCCCGGGCGTGGGAGGACTTGTGCCTGGCCGTCAGCGTGCTGTAGTCACTTCGGGTGCCAGCTGAGTGCCAGCTGCCTTCTTACAATCACCCCATGACCAAGCCCCTGACCTTTCTCGACATGCTGAGCGCCGCAGAGCGCCAAAACGATTCCATGCTGTGCGTTGGCCTGGACCCGGAGCCGACCCGCTTCCCCGGCCGGTTCAAGGGCGACTCCAACAAGATTTATGACTTTTGCGCGGCCATAGTAGACGCTACCGCTGACCTCGTGATTGCCTTCAAACCGCAAATTGCCTACTTCGCGGCCCACCGCGCCGAAGGCCAGCTCGAGCGACTGATGGAGCACATGCGCCGGGTTGCCCCGCAGGTGCCCATCATTCTGGATGCCAAGCGCGGTGACATTGGCAGCACGGCCGAGCAGTACGCCATTGAAGCGTTCGAGCGCTATGGGGCAGACGCGGTCACGCTGTCGCCTTTCATGGGTTTTGACTCGGTCGCGCCCTACCTCAATCCGGTCAAGTACGCAGGCAAGGGCGCGTTTTTGCTGTGCCGCACCTCCAACCCCGGTGGCGATGACCTGCAAAACCAGCGCCTCGCCTCCATCGAAGGCCAGCCGCTGCTCTATGAACACGTCGCCAGACTGGCGCAGGGCCCCTGGAACCTCAACGGCCAGCTCGGGCTGGTTGTAGGTGCAACCTATCCGGCAGAAATTGAACGTGTGCGCACGGTGGCCCCCACCTTGCCGCTGTTGATCCCGGGCGTGGGCGCCCAGGGTGGCGACGCGGTGGCCACGGTGCGCGCAGGCTGGCGACCCGATGCGCCGATCATTGTGAACTCTTCGCGGGCAATTTTGTATGCCTCACCCGGCGATGACTTCGCAGCTGCAGCGCGGCGCGAGGCCGCCCAAACGCGGCATATGCTGCAGGCAGCGCGTAGCGTGTCACCCACACAAACCGTGTAAAGACCAGCATTCGCCATGCGGTTAACACGTGTTTATATGTAAGCTAGGTATCTTCATACATCAAGGTGCGCACCATGCGGGCAACAGACGAGCAAGAAGTTCAGGATCTGGTCATTGGCAGCGGTAATGGCAGTACCGGCCAGGGTCACGGGGCCGCTCTGGCGGGCTCCGCAGGTTTGGCAGCCATGGCATTGCTTGCAGCTTGTGGGGGCGGTGGCGGTGGCGGTGGCGTACCACCCCAGCCAGACAGCGCATCCGCAGCAACCACAACGCCTGCAGCAACCACCCCGCCAACTGCGCCTGCCACTACAGCTGCTTCAAGGTACGCCTACCCGTTACCCGCAGCAGACGAAGATGCAGCACGGTTTTTGTTACATGCGCAGTTCAGCGCGTCTGACACTGATATCGCTGCCGTGCGCAGCAAGGGCTACGCGCCCTGGCTCGCAGACCAAATAGCCGCACCAGCTTCACAAACCGGGTTTGACTGGCTCAACAGCAGGGGCTACGCTGTAGTGGACAGCATCGCACGCTACTACGACAGCAGTTACCCCGGCGATTACATGGTGTGGAATCAACTCATGACCTCGTCGGACGCCACCCGCAAACGCGTAGCGCTGGCCTTGTCAGAGTTTTTTGTGGTGTCTTTGTCTGGCCTCGATTTCAATTGGCGCAGCCACGGCATTGCCGCCTGGTGGGACCTGCTCGCAGCCAACGCTTTTGGCAATTACCGCACCTTGCTGGAGGGTGTCACGCTCAATGCGGCCATGGGCTACTACCTTAACACCAAGGGCAACATGAAGGAGAACGCGGCCTCCGGCCGTGCACCTGATGAGAACTATGGTCGTGAGGTCATGCAGCTTTGTTCCATCGGACTCTACCAACTCAATCCTGACGGTACTGAAAAGCGTGATGCAAGCGGCAGCAAGATAGAGACCTACACCCAAAGCGACGTGACCAATATCGCACGGGTCTTCACGGGATGGGATTTTGACCAGACGCAAAACGTCAACACCCTGGAGCCGATTCAAAATCGTACTGTTTCCAACACCGCATTTGCCCGCCTGCCGATGCGTCTGACGGCGGCCAACCACTCGACGCTGGCATCGAGCTTTCTGGGGGCGACGGTGGCCGCGGGCACCGACGGCGTTGCAGCGCTCAAGATCGCGCTCGATACGCTGTTCAACCATCCTAATGTGGGTCCTTTTCTGGGCAAGCAGATGATTCAGCGTTTGGTCACCAGCAACCCGAGCCCGGCTTACGTGGCGCGGGTAGCCGGCGCCTTCAACGACAACGGCAAAGGCGTCCGCGGCGACCTGGCGGCCATGTTTTCGGCCGTCCTGCTCGATGACGAGGCACGCGGCCCGGCCGGTTTGGCGCAACCTGGCTTCGGTAAGCTGCGCGAGCCCATCGTACGGCTGGCGCAGTGGGGACGGACCTTCGGTATCACTTCAAACAAAGGCAGCTGGAAGATAGGCGACCTCAGCAACCCGGCCACCCAACTGGGCCAAAACCCGCTTCGCTCGCCCAGCGTGTTCAATTTTTTCCGTCCGGGCTATGTGCCGCCGTCCACCGCGCTCAGCGCCAGCCAGACTCCCGCGCCCGAATTTCAGTTGGTCAACGAAAGCAGCGTGGGCGGCTACCTCAACTACTTGCAGGGCGTGGTTCGCAGCGGCATTTTTGTCAACGCGCCCGATGTGCCGAACAATATCAGCAATGCGGCCAACGGCTACGACATCACCGCGGCCTACACGGCGGAGCTGGCCCTGGTGCTGGACGCCACCGCGCTCGTCAAGCGGCTCAATCTCCTGCTGTGCGCGGGACAATTGTCTGCCGCTAACCAGACATTGATCATCAACGCCCTCAATGCCACGCCCCTCACAGCCACCAGTACTGACAGCGCCAGGCGTGACCGCATCGCCGCTGGTGTGCTGCTGGTCATGGCGTCCGCCGACTACCTGATTCAAAAATAAACACCGGGCCAGACCATCATGCACCTGCTCCAACCCCACTTGCACAGCCGCCGCGCCTTTTTGCGCCGCTCCGGTCAACTTGCGCTGAGCGGCACCGCCCTGCCATTTGCGCTCAATCTGGCCGCCATGGGCGAAGCCGCCGCCTTTGACGCCACCGACTACAAGGCACTGGTCTGCGTGTTTTTCTACGGTGGCAATGACTACGCCAACACCGTGGTGACCTACGACGACCCCAGCTACAACGCCTACAGCACGATTCGTGGTGGCGGCGCTGGCCAGACGGCGGGCGGTATTGCGCTAGCCAAGGCTGATCTGGCCGCTACCCTGCTCAACCCCACCACTGCCTTGCCCGGTGGCCGCCAGTACGCGCTGCACCCGTCGATGGACGGGCTGGCGGGGCTGTTCAATGCCGGGCAGGCGGCGGTGCAGCTCAATGTTGGGCCACTGGTCGTGCCCTTGACCAAAACCCAGTACAACAGCAGCGACCGCAAAACCTACCCCTTGCCGCCCAAGCTGTTTTCTCACAACGACCAGCAGTCGATCTGGCAATCGTCGTCCCCCGAGGGCTCAACCATTGGTTGGGGCGGCAACATTGGTGACCTGGCCCTGTCGTCCAACAGCAACTCGCTGTTTACCTGCATCAACGTCACGGGCAACGCGGTGTTTTTGTCGGGAGACAGCGCCTTGTCGTACCAGGTCAGCAGCGGTGGCGCCGTGGCCATCAACGGTGTCAAGAACAATGTGTACGGCTCCAGTGCAGTGAAAACCGCCATGTCTACTCTGGTGCAGCAAAACCGCAGCCACACCCTTGAAAACGAATACAACAAGGTCACCGCCCGCGCGATTGGGGCTGAGTCCCAAATCACCTCTGGTCTGGCCGGTGTAACGCTGGCCACGGCCTTCCCCACCGGTAACTCGCTGGCCGACCAGCTCAAGACGGTTGCCCGGCTGATCGCTGCCCGCAACGCACTCGGCACCCGGCGGCAGGTGTTCATGGTATCCATTGGCGGTTTTGATTTGCACGACAAGCTGATCGCCCAACACCCCGGCGTGCTCGGCAAGGTCAGCGATGCCCTGAGTGCGTTTTACAAAGCCACGGTTGAACTCGGTGTGGCCAACAAGGTCACGGCGTTCACCGCGTCAGATTTTGGCCGCACGCTCGCGTCAAATGGCGATGGTGCTGACCACGGCTGGGGCAGCCACCACCTGGTGGTGGGCGGCGCCGTGAAGGGTAAGGCCTTGTACGGCACGCCGCCGCCAGTGAGCGTGGGCAACACAGCCGCCGCCAGCGACCAGTGGCATGTCGGCCAGGGCCGTTTGCTGCCCAGTACCTCGGTAGACCAGTACGCCGCCACGCTGGCCAAATGGTTTGGCGTGGCAGACAGCGAACTGACCGGCATCCTGCCGAACATCAGCCGTTTTGGTGTGGCAGCGGGCCGGCCAGATTACCCGGTCAATCTTGGGTTTATGGGCTAATTTTGAGTGGCAAAAATGGGCGCTGCGGTAGCAAATACGGGGTAATCCGCTATTAAATAAGTAGCGTTGGTGTGTTTGCTTCAAGCGACGCAATTTCAAATCACCAATTCGTCATCGTGAAGCGGCGCTGCCCGTGCGGCGGTGTGTCAATCACGTCAACGAGGGCAATACCCAAGCGACTCCTCACGCTGACCGACGCCTAGGGTCCGCTTCGGCGTAAATCGGGTGACGGGTTGCCTGCGGAACTTCGGCAGCGAAATCAGGCATGCGATTTGGCAGAAACCGTTGATTCGTCCCGCGACTTCGCCGGTCGGGTTTCGCCGTGGCCGTGGTCGTGGCCGTGGCTGAGGACGGATGATGTGCCGACGTCGCCTGCCTTACGAGTGAACCGGCCAAGCTGGTGAAAGACCAGCGCTTTTATGCCACCGCGGCCAAACCAGCGTGAACCGTTCGACGTCGTGAAAAGGGAAAACCTCCTACGGCCGTACCGCGCCTTCGCTGAGCATTGCCTGCGTCAGAACGAGGGATAAAGGGGGCTCAGACCGGTTGGCATGTCGTCGACTGGCTGCATATGAAGGAGGGTTCAAGATGATTCACCACCACGTTATTTCTTCGGATAAGGTAGAAGGTACCTCGGTTTACAACGCTAATGGCGACAAACTCGGATCGATCGATGATCTGATGATTGACAAGTATTCTGGCAATGTTCGCTACGCCGTCATGGAGTTCGGTGGCTTTCTCGGGATGGGCACGGACCGCTACCCGCTGCCCTGGAGCATGCTGAAGTACGACACCGGCGTTGAAGGCTATGTCGTACCGGTGAGCAAGTCGCAACTCGAAAAAGCGCCTCGCTATGCACCAACTGAAACGCCTGAGTATTCTGACGAGTACGGGCGCAAGGTGCACGACTACTATGGCGTCAACTGGATCTAAGGACTGAATGCGGCTACATGCTTGCGGTGACCGTCTTTGAGGCCGGGGCAGCTGCAGGCAGCAGTAGGTGACTTGGCCCCTGGTTGCCGCAGCAAACTGGAGGTGTTCAAGTCACTGGCCTGTGTCGAGCATTGCCGAAATGTGCAAAGATGAGTACCCAATCTTTGAAGACTGCCATGCCAGACCACCACCATCATCACGATCCTGAACACGAGCACACCGAACTCTGCGAGATGGAGTTGCGCGTGCGCGCACTGCAAAGTGTTTTGACGCAGAAAGGCTACATCGACCCGGCGGCTTTGGACGTGCTGATCGACACCTACCAGACGCAGGTCGGGCCGCGCAACGGCGCGCGGGTGGTCGCCCGTTCCTGGGTCGATCCGCAGTTTCGCGACTGGCTGCTGCGCGATGCCTCGCAGGCCATCGCCTCGCTGGGATACTCGGGGCGGCAGGGGGAACACTTGGTGGCGGTGGAAAATACCGTCGAGCGGCATAACCTGGTGGTCTGCACCCTGTGCAGTTGCTACCCCTGGCCGGTACTTGGCCTGCCCCCAGTCTGGTACAAGAGCGCGCCCTACCGCTCCCGGGCAGTCAAAGACCCGCGCGGCGTGTTGGCCGATTTCGGGGTGCATTTGCCAGAGCGTACCGAAATTCGCGTCTGGGACTCCACCGCCGAGGTGCGCTACCTGGTGATTCCGCAGCGCCCGGCGGGGTCAGGGGATTTGAGTGAAGACGAACTTGCGGCGCTGGTCAGCCGGGACGCGATGATAGGCACGCGGCTGGTGGAGGCCCCGGCAGCACGGGGGGCCGCATGAACGAATACACCACCCACGCCGATCTGGGCGGCCTGCCGGGCTTCGGGATTGTCACGCCCGAGCCCGAAGGTGACTTGTTCCACGCCGACTGGGAGCGCCAAGCCCTGGCACTCACCCTGGCGGTGGGTGCCACCGGCAGTTGGAACATCGACCAGAGCCGCGCCGCCCGCGAAACGCTGCCCGACTACCTGAAACTGAGCTATTACCAAATATGGTTGGCAGCCCTCGAAAAACTTTTGCAAGCGCGTGGCCTCGTCAGCGCTGACGAAATTCGCAGTGGCAGCTTGCTGCAGCAGCCCCTGCCCGTGGCCCGGGTGTTGCAGGCACAAGCGGTTTGCGCCGCGCTGCTCACGGGGTCGCCGGTGCTGCGCGCGCCTGCGCAGCCAGCCCGTTTCAAGCTCGGTCAGCATGTACGCACACGCACTGAGGCGGCCAGACATCACACGCGTCTGCCGGGCTACGCGACAGGCAAGCAAGGGGTGATCGAACGCATTCACGGCGTGCATGTATTTGCTGACAGCCAGGCCCAGGGACTGGGCGAAGACCCTCAATGGCTTTACGGTGTCGTGTTTGATGAGGCTGAACTCTGGCCGGAGCACGCCCGGCGCGGTACCAGCCAGGGCCTGAAGGTGTCGATCGACGCTTGGGAGCCTTATCTGGAGACGGCATGCGCATGAACTCAAGCCCCGCACCTTGTCGGCCCGGCGACCTGCCGTCTGCAGATTTGTCTTTTTTAAAGGGCCTGCCCGTAGAGGACGACAGCCCGGTGTTCCGCGAACCATGGGAAGCCCAAGCCTTTGGTATGGCGCTGGCGCTGCACGCAGGTGGTCTCTTTACATGGGATGAATGGGCGCAGGCCTTGTCCGCGCAGATCCGCGCAGCGCAGGCCCAGGGTGATCCCGATCTGGGCAATACTTACTACCGGCACTGGCTGGCCGCCCTTGAGGCCCTGGTCAGCGCCAAGGGCGTCAGCTCGCCCGACGAGCTGGGTCGCTACCAACAAGCCTGGCAGCACGCCGCTGACCGCGTGCTGCATGGGCAGCCGGTCGAGCTGTGTGCGCGGGATTTTGCGGGCTGACAACCTTTCTTCCGTTTCCAGATCATTCGTGAACGCGAAGGTGAAGCGAAGACAGTACAAGCGTACGGCTAGCGAAGCCGACAAAGTGCATGGATGATGTGGGAATGGAATTAGTCCAGAGGTGCGTGCAGCCGTGTTACTTTCGTCACAATGCCGCCACGATTGCCGATCTCGATGGAGCCGTAGCGCTGCCTGAAGCATTCCGGCAAGGCCCGGTCTCCCGCCACGGACAACCAGAGTCGCAGCAGGTGCCGCTTCTTGCTAGCCTCCAGCCAATCGACAAACCCGGTGCGGTCATGCAGCTGCGAGTGGTTGTAGACGAATTGCATGTCGCCGGGCTGCAGCTGCATGCCGAAATGGAGCGCGGGATCGTTGGCCAAGGCATCAAACATGTCGAGCGCCTCGACGTGCGCGGGGCTCAAGCGCATGGCATCTTCAAATCTTTGCGCACTGTCGATATATTGGCGCTGGTAAAACACGGTCAGGCGACCTTCATGCCAGCTCAGCGGAGGAATCGTCATCCATGGGCTGGCACCGTCGGGTACTTCGCCCCGGCGGTCGGTGGGTATGGGGTCAAACAGCTTTTCGAGCAAGTCGGGGCGCAGCGCCCGCATACGGTTGTAAATCGTCTCGGCGCTCACCAGCAAGGACCGTCCGCCTTCCATTGCCTCGCGTATGCACAACAAACCCACAACGTCAGCGCTGTCCGTGTGAAAGGTCTGGCGCTCGGCGGTTTGGTAAATCCGCGCGTTCGGGTCTTTGGACGACGCACCAAGGTCACGCACGTGCCCGAGGATGTGGCCCGCCGCGTTCTGTGAACGTGCGCTGCCGAGATGCGCGCCGATACCGCAGAAAACCGTGGCCGCGAATTCTTGGCTGTAATCTGCAATGGGCAAGCCGCGCAGCACTTCGATTCCGTTGCCATGCAACAGCTGCTTCTGCAGCGCTTTCAGATGACCGGCGAATGCGGTCAAGGGGAAATCAGCCGCAGTCACTGCACCAATGTCGCGGCGCAGTGAGAGGTAGTGCCGTGCCGCGTTTTCCAGATCAGAAATGTCGTCGGGCGACAGGCGGTACAGCCAGCAGCTTTCATCTTTTGCCATCTCCGGGCCGACCCATGCTGCGGGGCCGGTGATTTTGCTTGGTAAGTGCGATATGTCCATGGCTTGATTATCCGCAGCCAACCATCAGCCGTTTTGGTGTGGCAGCGGGCTGGCCAGATTACCCGGTCAATCTTGAGTTGATGGGTTGATTTTGGTTGACAAAAAGGACGCTGCGGCAGCAAATACCGAGGCGTCCTGCTATTGAATATATAGCGTCAATGCAGTTGCTCCAGACGCTGCTTTTTAAAGTCATCAATACGCCAACATAAAGCGCAGGTGTCAACTTTCTGGAACTGCAAGGCCCAGCCAAAGTGCAATTCCAAGAGTCCGAACTGACTGCCCTCAAGCCGACATTGACTCAACCTTGCTAAAGATGCTGGCCGACTGCTGAAAAGTAACGTTAGCGGGCCGTGAAGAGCGAAAGCTTTTTGAAATGTCGATTCAAGGTTTGGTCTTGTGGTCAGCGTGGTTCCTGCGTACTTCTCAGGGTGGTATTTTGGGGGCTCTTTCCTTCGTCGTATTGTCTTGAGGCCCTTCGATTGTGCTACCACGCCCTGGTTTATGCTGGCGACATTCACTCCAAGGGCTTCAACTGTTGGAGCAAGGTGGGAATCAATTCGCTGACCGTGGGGTGGATATGCATGCTCCGGGATATGGCGGTGTAGGGCTGATCAGCACTCATGATGTCAAGCAGACCGTGAATCACTTCGTCGCCATTCAGACCGAGCAAGGCGGCACCGAGCAGGCGCTTGGTATCTGCATCAACCAGCACCTTCATAAAACCCTGCGTTTCGCCGGCTTCCCGCGCGCGGCCCACACGCTGCATCGGCATTTTGGCCATCAGTGCCGGGCGATCGCTGGCCCGCACTTCGCGCTCGGTCATGCCGACACGCGCCAGCGCAGGATCGATAAACAGCGCATAACAGGCGATTCGGTCGCTGACCCGGCGCGGGTCGGCATCAAACAGATTGGCAGCAACAATTTCGTAATCGTTCCAGGCTGTGTGTGTGAAGGCGCCCCGGCCATTACAGTCGCCCAGGGCCCATACGCCATCGGCGCTGGTGCGAAGCTGATCGTCCACAACAATATAGCCTCGCGCGTCCACACGGATACCCGCCGACTCCAGCTCCAGACCATCCGTATTGGGACGCCTGCCGACCGCCAGCAGCACATCACTTGCAACCACAGCCGACGAGTCAGATCCACAGACTGCACCGACTACTATTCGTTTCCCGTCTCTGGCCAGAGACAGACATTCGGCGCCCAACTGAAACTCAACGCCTTCAGCTTCAAGGATGGCGCGAATTCCATCGGAAATATCATCATCTTCACGCGGCAACAATTTTGCTGCACGTTCAAACACGGTGACCTTGGCGCCAAAACGCTGCATCATTTGCGCAAACTCCAGCCCTATGTAGCTACCGCCAACAATAACCAGGTGCTCAGGTACCTGCGTCAGCTCCATGATGGAAATGTTGTCAAGGCAGGGCACGTCGGGAAGGCCCGGCAGATCTGGCACAACGGACCTGCCGCCGACATTGATGAATATTTTGGGAGCGGTCAGTGTACGACCGGCAACCTGGACGGTATGCGGGCCCGTAAATACCGCACTGCCCAAAATAATCTCTGCGTTTTTAAGGCCTTGCATCCACTGGATGACACCGTTACGCGACTGGTGAACGATGGCGTCCTTACGGGCCTTGATGCGCGCCATGTTGACTACGATGCTTCCCGCAGAAAATCCAAACTCTTCGCCACGCCTGGCCAGATGAATAGCCCGCGCACTGGCGACCATCGTTTTGGTCGGAACACAGCCCACGTTGACGCATGTGCCGCCAAAATGGCTCCTTTCAATCATGGCGGTACGAAGCCCCTCTTTGCTGCAGCGCGCTGCCAGGGCTGGCCCGGCTTGCCCTGCACCTATGACGATGACATCGAAAGATTCAAGGTTCATGAAATTCTCCTGTCTTGGCACTGTCACATAGGGTGGGCGGGCATCGGTTACGGGTTAATTGTCGCGCAGCAAACATGCACGGCAGGCAAATAATGTGAACAGGCCCCGGCCTAAATTCTCAATCTCAGCTTTCTGAAGCTGATATTAAAAACCTGATGTTCAACCTTGTCCAGCTATGCGCTCGAAGGTACTGAACCCATAGGCACCGAAATCAGGCTGAAGGCGCTAGACCATTGAAATTTAAGCGCACGCCAGAGATGTCACTTGATTTCGCGGAAATCGGACACTCCCCTGGGAGCGCTTCTGGTCCGGAAGCGCCGGTTCGAGAATTAGATAGCTTTCGACGACAAAGCGGAATTACAGACTCTCGAACTCATCGCCACAAAGCAGTCATTCGATTGAGCAGCTCTGCCAACTGAACGGCAGTCCGGACACCACGACACCGCACCTAGAAATTTGGGAGCTGCTCAGTCCGTAGCAATCATTGGCGGCAAAGGAATAACGGCCGGTATGTGACGAACTCTTGGTCCAAGCGGGCACCCACAATTGACGAAGTCCCTGTCCGCAATTGAAGCCGAATCGCGCAAGTTCACCTCAACCCACAGACAGAAAAGATCCAGAATCAACCAGTAAAACTAACCGCTTAGGCATCAAACTTTATGCGGCAGCTATCTTGACATCCACCGGGTTTGAGCGCTTTTGTACGCACAGGTGGGTCGTGTCAGGGTATTCCCACCCGTAGTTTTGTCATCTCAACGACACATGCATCCCTGACCTCAGACATACGCAGCTAACGTCAGCGTGGGCACAGGATTCGATGTTGAGCAGTTAATGATCACTGACTCGGGCCGCAGGTGCGCCAGTAGCCCGTCGTTGCCCAGCATCAAGGCCTCGACCTGCGGTGAACTGGTAACGCACAAGTGCACAATGTCACAGCTCTGCGCCAGTTCCCGTACGCTCTTGGCTTCAGTCGCACCAAGCGATAACAGGCTCTTTACAGGACTGATATTTCGATGGCCCAACACCGCCAGCGGGTAGCCCTTGGTCACGATGTTCTTCGCCATACTGTGGCCCATCAGACCGACGCCGATGAAGCCAATCGCAGGCTTGGCTGCACTCATGCGCTCACTCCTTAACCGACCCGGTCATGCCGGAGACGTAATGCTCGACAAAGAACGAGTAAACAAAAGCCACGGGTAGCGAGCCGAGCAGCGCGCCGGCCATCAACGAACCCCAGTGGTAGACATCGCCCTCCACCAGTTCAGTCACCACACCCACAGGTACTGTCTTGTTCTCCGAAGAAGAGATAAAGGTCAACGCGTAGATGAATTCGTTCCAGCTCAGCGTGAACGCAAAGATACCGGCCGAGATTAACCCGGGTATGGCTAGTGGCAGAACGATCTTGGTCAGGATCTGCCAACGGCTTGCGCCATCGATCAACGCGCACTCCTCCAGCTCGTAGGGAATGGAGCGGAAATAGCTCATCAGCAACCAGGTGGAAAACGGGATCAGAAAGGTCGGGTAGGACAGAATCAACGCCATGCGAGAGTCGAACAGCCCAAGCTGAAATATGATCGCAGCGAGCGGAATGAAGAGAATGGAAGGCGGCACAAGATAGGCCAGGAAGATGGCCCCGCCTGCAGTCTTGGCGCCCTGAAAGCGCAGCCGTTCTATAGCGTAAGCTGCCAGCACTGAGGCCACCAAAGAAATCGCTGTAGACACCACCGAAACGACCACAGTGTTCCACAGCCAGGAGGGGTAGGCGGTGTGGAACAGCAGCTTTTCAAAGTGTGCCAGCGTCGGATTGATGAACCAGAAGGGATTGCCTTCACGAGAAAGCAGTTCCTCGTTTGGCTTGAAAGAGGTGATCACCATCCAGTAAAAGGGAAATAGCAGCACAAAGACGAAAATAATCAGGGGGATGTAGGTCGTTACCCAGCGCCGGGGCACGGATTGCAGGTAGTCCATTCCCTGCGCGCTGTCGTCGTTCTTGGCGCTCACTTGTCACCTCCTTGTTGCCAGGCTCGGCGCTGCAGCCCGAAATAACTGAACATGATGGCGCCCAGCAGGAACGGCACCATCAGCGTTGCGAGGGCCGCGCCCTCGCCCAGGGCACCACCCGAGATGGCGCGCTGGAACGACAGTGTCGCCATCAAATGCGTAGCGTTGAGCGGACCGCCACGCGTCAGCACGTAGATCAACTGAAAATCTGTGAAGGTAAACAGGACCGAGAAGGTCATGACGACGGCGATGATGGGCGTGAGCAGCGGCAGCGTCACATGGCGGAACTGCTGCCAGGGCGTGGCGCCGTCGATCGCCGAGGCCTCGTAATAAGAGGGCGAGATGGTTTGCAGACCGGCCAGCAGCGAGATCGCGACAAAGGGTACACCGCGCCAGACGTTAGCGGCGATGGTGGAGAAGCGCGCGTTCCAGGGATTGCCTAAAAAGTCGATGTAGTGGTCGATCAGGCCCATCCTCATCAGCGTCCAGCTGATGATGGAGAACTGCGAGTCGTAGATCCACCAGAAAGCAATCGCCGACAGCGCGGTCGGTGCAATCCAAGGTAGCAGGACAACGGCGCGAAAGAAGCTTTTGAACGGCAGGTTTTTATTGAGCAGTATCGCTAGATACAAGCCCAGAACGAACTTGAAGATGCTGGCGATTACTGTGTAAAAAAGGGTGTTGAAGAGCGCTAGTTGAGCCACGCTGTCTGTGATCAGGTAGGCAAAATTCTCAAAACCAATCCATACACCGTCACGGCCTACCTTGGCATCGGTGAAGCCGAGCCAAGTGCCAAGTCCAAGCGGGTAAGTGAGAAACAACAGCAATAACACAGCAGCAGGCAGCATAAAAGCCCAGCCAAGCGCATTGCGGCTGTTCTGAAACTTTTCAAACATACGGCGCAATCAGTTCAGGTTAGGAAGCACGCGGCCAGAGTTCGATTCTGGCCGCACGTAGAAGTCCCAAGCGATCAAACCTTGTAGTAACGCTCAGCACGCTTTTGGGCACGCTCGGCGGCTTCTTTCGGCGTCTTGGAGCCGCTGGCGGCTTCGGCCACCATGTTGCAGACAATAAAATCAGCTGACGCGCCCGCCGATGCGTAGCCAAGTTTGCCGGCATAGCCTGCGGGACGCATATTCTTAACACCATCGCGGTAAGGGGTGTTCTTTGGGTCCGACGTCCATATGGCCGTGCTCTCATAGGCGCGCAGCGGTTGCGCAATGTAGCCGCCAGCGCCCGTGAGCCAGGGATCGAACTGTTCCCTTTCCATCATGAAGCGCAGGAATTCCTTGGCTGCGTTTGGGTACTTGGTGTACTTCATGATCATCTGGTTGAAGAACAGATGCGACTCTGTCGCCACGCCCACTGGTCCGATCGGGAAGGATGCGTGGTTGATGTCGGCGACAAGTTCCTTGACCTTGGGATCTGTCGCATTCTTGGCGGCATAGTAAATCGATATGCCGTTGTTGGTGACGCTGATCTGGCTGTCCAGAAAGGCTTTGTTGTTGTTCGGGTCGAGCCAGGACAGGGTCCCGGGGATAAAGGTCTGGTACAGCTCTTTGGCGTAATCCAGTGCCTTGATCGTCTCAGGGCTGTCGATGATCACTTTGTTGTTCTTGTCTACCAGCTGGCCGCCGTGCGACCAGATCAACCAGTTGGTCCACAAGCCATCACCCGTAGCGTTGCCTAGAGCCATGCCGGGCGGCGTGCCCTTGGCATGCAAGGCCTTGCACATCGCCAGGAAGCCGGCGGTGTCTTTAGGGAAACTGTCAAAGCCCGCCGCCTTCAGATAGCTCGTGCGGTAAACCATGTAGGAGCCAGCAGCACCCAGCGCAATGCCGATCCACTTCTTGCCATCAGGGCGCAGATAGGCCTCGCAGGCTGGGTACCATCCCCCGTATTTCTTACCCAGATATTCAGCGAGGTCACTCACGTCGAGTAGTTTGTCGGGATAAAGATTGGCGTCGTCATTCGTTGACAGGATGATGTCAGGGCCAGCGCCAGTGTTGGCCGCGACCGCAGCCTTGGGTCGTACGTCTTCCCAGCCCTCGTTGTCGATACGCACTTGAATACCGGTCTTTTCGGTGAACTTCTTGACGTTGACCATGTAGGCGTCGATGTCGCCCTGCACAAAACGGCTCCAGCGCAGCACGCGCAGTTTGGCATCCTTTTCGGGCTTGAAACTCAGGGTCTGCGAATAAGAAGGCAGACTCAGCATGGAGCCCGCAGTGGCAACGGCCGCCACTCCAGCGGAATTCTCCAGAAACTTTCGGCGGTTGAAGTCGCTCATGTCATTTCTCCTGTTGATAACGGGTTGGGAACTGGCCAGATCAGGCCGCCAGAACCTGGCCGGTTCCAGCGTCAAAAAGGTGGGCACGCTGTAGGTCAGGCTGCAAACGGATGGTGCTGCCGGGAGGGAAATCGTGGCGCTCGCGAAATACCGCAGAGAGGTCTACGCCGCCATGCCGGCAGGCTACAAAAGTGTCCATGCCCGTGGGCTCCATCACCACCACGTCAGCCGGAATGCCGCCCTCGCTGGCCAGCATCAGGTGCTCAGGTCGCGTTCCATACACCACGCATTGACCGTCCACGCCACCGGAAGTCAGCGGGGCGTCGATCAGCGTACCGTCGTTCATCTCAACTTGGGCGGCTCCGCTGCGCCGACGCAGTATTCCAGGCAGGAAGTTCATGGCGGGCGACCCGATGAAGCCGGCGACGAACAGGTTAACGGGGAAGTCGTAAAGTTCCAGCGGGCTACCGGTCTGTTCGACCCGTCCGTCGCGCATGACGACGATCTTGTCGCCCATAGTCATGGCCTCGATCTGGTCGTGCGTGACGTATATCGAAGTGGTCTTCAGGCGTTGGTGCAGTTCCTTGATCTCGCTGCGCATGGCCACGCGCAGCTTAGCGTCGAGGTTAGAGAGCGGCTCATCAAAAAGAAACACCTGGGGATCCCGCACGATTGCGCGCCCCATGGCGACGCGCTGGCGCTGGCCACCCGAGAGTTGGCGAGGGAAACGCTCCATCAAGGCGCCCAGCGCCAGGATCTCGGCAGCACGCGCCACCTTGGTGTCTATGGTTTGACGGTCCTGCTTGGCCAGGACCAGGGAAAACGCCATGTTCTGGCGCACCGTCATATGCGGGTAAAGGGCATAGTTCTGGAACACCATCGCAATGTCGCGCTCCTTGGGCTGCAGGTCATTGACTCGCTTGTTCCCGATACGGATCTCGCCACCGTTGATCTGCTCCAGCCCTGCGATCATGCGCAACAGCGTGGACTTGCCGCAGCCCGAGGGCCCTACAAGTACGGTAAACGAACCATCAGCGATTTCAATATCTACTCCGTGCAGGATAGGTACATCGCCGAATTTTTTACTGACCGACTGGATGCTGACGCTTGCCATTCGCTAGGGCTCCAAAAATATGCTGTGCCAAACTGGCGACGACACAGTCGGCGGTAACAGAATTATTTTGAAGTGTAGGAACTTGCACAACATCAAGCTATGAGGGTAAACACCTCTTTAAACACTATTTATTAATTTGCAAAGTTATGTGGCGACCTGATAACCATTTGTCTTAAAAATTCTTACAGCAAAATGAAACCCGCGGCCCAGTCACCTTCAAATCTGCTGATTGCAGATCGACTTTCCGATCGTTTGGCCGCGCTACTGAGCGGCCAGATTACCAGCCGATTCTTGCGCGCTGGCGATCGACTACCAACCGAACAGCAGCTCGCGCTCGGGCATGGCGTATCGCGGACCGTGGTGCGCGAGGCAATGCATCAGCTCGAGTCCAGGCGCCTCGTCAGAGCTCGCCAGGGGGGTGATGTTTTCATCGCCCCCTCAATGCTAAATTCGCTACTGGTGTTCGACCCCCATGTGCTGGAGTCGGTGCAATCGGTGGTGCAGGTGGTCGAGGTGCGTCGCGTGCTCGAAGGTGAGATCTCCGCGCTGGCCGCCAAGGCGCAGATCGCAACCATGCGCCGGGCGATGAAGAGCCTCGATAACGCGAGCCGGGACGGGAAAGATGGTGGCGCGGAAGACATGTCCCTACACCGCGCTATTGGCGAGGGTGTGGGCAATCCGCAGTTCCGTTTGCTGCTTGGCTTCCTCGAGCAATATCTGCTTGAAGGCATGCGCATCACACGCGGCAACGAGGCGCGCCGCCAGGATTTCATGAATGCGGTGCGCTTGGAGCACCGCGCTATTGTCGACGCTATCGCCGCGCACGACCCAGTGCTGGCACGGCGCTGCGCGACCGAGCACCTGGTGCGCGGCGAACAGAGGTTGGTTGAGGGCGGAGTCATCTCGGGCCTGAAGCGCAAGTCCTCCGCCAAGCGCAATCCGGTGATACAGCAAAAGTCAAAGGCATGAGCCAGGCAAATTTACCGGCAAGTATCTTGGGCTTCATAGGCTCCGAGCCCGAGGGCGACCAATGTGGCTAGCGCGGCTCGATGGCGACTTCGGCGCTCTCAGCTTTTTCGATGGTGCACGGCCAGCGAGCGAAGCGGAACACATTACTTAATAACGGAGACCGATTCATGAAACTACTCATCACTGGCGGCGGCGGGTTCCTCGGCGTCCGCTTGGCACGCACCCTGCTTCAGCGCGGCCACCTTGCTGGCCAGACCATTGACGCGCTGGTGCTAATTGATATCGCGCCACCGCCCGCCGATCTGCTTGCAGACGGCCGCGTCCAGGCCCGCATTGGTCCGCTGCTGGCGCAGCTTGATGCCTTGCGCGAAGATGCCTTTGACAGCGTATTCCACCTCGCTTTGGCGGTGTCCGGGGAATGCGAGGCCGATTTCGAGCTCGGTATGCGCTCCAATCTGGACAGCACTCGCGCCCTGCTGGATGCGCTGCGCGCCAGCGCCAAAGTGGCACGTGTGGTGTTCTCCAGCTCGGTGGCAGTGTTCGGACCTGATCCCGATGTGCCTATGCCATCCAGGGTTGCCGATGACACGCTGCCTGCGCCCCAAACCTCCTATGGCATGCAGAAATTAATCTGCGAACACCTGATTTCCGACTACACGCGCAAGGGCTTCATCGATGGCCGTGCAGCACGCTTGATGACGGTGACGGTGCGCCCAGGCCGGCCAAACGGCGCGGTATCGTCCTTCTTCAGCAGCATCATCCGCGAGCCCCTTGCTGGGATGGAAGCGATCTGTCCGGTAGATGCCAGCGTGTCACATCCGGTGTCTTCACCAGCGCGCACGGTCGACGGCCTGATCGCCGTCTTCGAGGCCAGCCGCGAGGCCATCGGTGGACGAATGGCTCTGAATCTTCCGGCGTTAAACGTCACTGTGGCTCAGATGCTGGCCGCGCTGAAGTTGGTGGCAGGATCGGCGGCGCTTGACCGCGTGCGGTTTGTGCGCGATGAGCGCATTGCCGGCATTGTCGCCAACTGGCCCATGGGTGCCTCATCGGCGCGGGCGGCGCGACTCAGATTGGCGCCAGAGGCTGAATTCGCCAACATCATCCGCCAGTACATCGCCGACTGCACGGGACTACCGAATGCAGATCAGACATTGAAGGGACTGTCTAAATGAATCAAATAGACCTGAATGGCCGCATCGCCGTCATCACCGGCGGCGCCCAAAGCATTGGCCTGGCCACAGCGCGGCGCAGCGCATGTTGCAGTCCAATTCCCGTGTGGTGTTGTGGGACATCGACACGGCGCAACTGGCGCTGGCCCGGGAGACGCTGAACTCCCTGGGTAAAGTGTCCACCGCCATGGTCGAACTGAGTCTGGAAGATGCGGTACGTGAAGCGACCCGGCAAGCCGTAGCAGACCATGGCCGCATCGACATTCTGATTAACAATACCGGCCTCGCTGGCGGCAACGCCCCAACCTGGGAACTCACGCCTGATATCTGGCGACGCGTCATCGAAGTGAACCTCGTCGCACCTTTTTTAACCTGCAGCGCCGTCGTACCGCAGATGGTCTCGCAGGGCTACGGACGCATCGTTAATATCGCGTCGGTGGCAGGCAAGGAAGGCAATCCGAATGCCTCGCATTACAGCGCTTCCAAGGCTGGCTTAATTACGCTCACCAAGTCGCTGGCCAAGGAGCTGGCGACCAAAGGTGTGCTCGTGAACGCGGTTTCGCCAGCCGCCGCCAAGACGGCCATCTTCAACTCAATGACACAGCAGCATATCGACTTTATGCTCTCCAAGATTCCGATGGCGCGCTTCCTTGAAGTCGACGAGGCCGCCGCGATGATCGCTTGGCTCTCGTCGGAGGAATGCTCGTTTAGCACTGGCGCCGTGTTTGACCTCTCAGGCGGTCGCGCGACCTATTGAGTCCGTAGGCGTATTTCAGCAAGCGAAACATGGTCTGCTATGGTCAATAAATAGCATCCCGTTTCACGCCTAGAATTTCGTACACGCCGGCCAGAAAAGGAATTTTCAACAAAACCAGAATATTGGAGACTTTGAGCCTATCACTAGAAATGTCCGCTTTATTGCATGATGTAGGGCCCTGGAGCCGCCAATGGGAAATTGATGGATAAGCATTTCAATCATGCGAGACCAAGTATCGGCCCTTGGAAGAGCCGTCACTCCACGTAGAAACCTCCACCGTGCCTGCTGACTATGAGGGCAAAAGTTTAAAGTGGAAGTCTGAGCTCGTAGCTCGTGCAATCGGCATGCTCGCCCTGCAAGGAGCTTGCATAAATCGACTAAGTCAATTTGCAATAGTAAATCTCTACGACTGCTTTCGACGACAAAGCGGAATTCCAAGAGTTTGAACCGACTGCCCTAAAGCCGACATTGACTATCGCTTGCCGACATTGCTGGTCTGGCACACTCCACATCGCGAATTGCTCAGGCTATCCAAGGAACATTGCGACCTTGGATCTTGCAGGTTGTTAAGGCCATGCACTGAATCAACGCTGCTTGGCAAATACATCGCAGAGCCAGATCATCGAGCGCGGAATGCTGGGCAGTCAACTCATCGTGATGAGCCTGGCGGTTTGGCTGCCTGGACTGTCCAGCTCCAGTACCCCACTGTTGCGGTCGGCATAAGCCGCCTGGAAGCTGGGTCGAAGCTGCCAGCGCTGCCAGAACGTATCCACATGCTCGAAACGCTCGTCCAGCGGGGTGGCGTTAACCGGAAACTTGGAAAAGGCGATGGCGGTGGCCATCGTGATGTCCGCGAAAGTGGGCTCGTCCCCACCGAGTATCCAGTCGCGTCCGTCCGAGAGATGCTGATTGACCAAGCCCGCATGCGCCAGCGCCTCCTTGCGGCAATGCTCGCCCCAAGCGTGATTGCTGGTTAATTCAACCTTAGGTCCCAGCCCGTTATGCAGGACATGAAACATGGTGACGATCCGATAGAGGATGTGCACCCAAATGCGGTTTTCCCACATGGTGTCCAGCCCTTGCTGCAAGGGATCTGAGCCCATGATTCGCCGCCCAGGATAAGACTGGTCGAGATACCGAACGATGGCAGCAGTCTCGGCGAGGTAGCTGCCATCCGCCAGTTGGAGGGTAGGCGTCTCGCCCCACGGGTTCATTTTCAGATGGGGCCACTGACGCTGCTCGCCGACTGGTGACATATCGTAAATACGCTCCTCGAACTGATCGGCAATACCCTTTTCGTGCAGGAACAGGCGCAGGCGCTGTGGATTCGGAAAGGCCGAAGGCGAGGTGAAAAGGCGGAGCTTGCTTGTCATTGGAGATGGTTTCCGAGAGATAGAAAAATAGTGTGGCGAGCCTCAACGAAGCACACCGGATGAGCCAATCGTGCAGCTTGGCAATTAAACTACCGACCACATGGTAGTTTAACGACAGACGATACAATAATGGACGTCAACACTTTTTTTTATTTTGATGGCTGAAGCAGTAAAAATTGAAGTGAGTTCGAACTCCAGGGAAAAAATCCTGGCTGCCGCCACGCGGGTCGCACAGGCACGCGGCTATGGCGGGTTGAATTTTCGTGACCTCGCAGAGCAGGTCGGCATCAAGAGCGCCAGCATGTACTACCACTTCGCAAGCAAGGCCGATCTTGGCACTGCGATCGCGAGGCGCTACTGGGAGGACTCGTCGGTGACCCTGAACGCCATGCTGGACGACACTTCAGATCCACTGCGTTGCCTGCACGACTATCCAGACATATTCCGCAAGTTGATCGAGAGCGACAACCGCTTGTGCCTTGGCAGTTTCATGGCTACCGAATATGACGACCTACCCGATGCGGTAAAAAAAGAAGTGCATGCCTTTGCCGATATTCATGTGGCGTGGCTGGCTCGAGTACTTTGCGCTGCAGCCATCGTCAGTACCGAAAAGAGCGAAAGACGGGCTTATGCCATCTATGCCGCCATTGTCGGCGCGCAGATTGTTGCAAGGAGCCGCTCTAATGTCGTGCTCTATGATGAATTCATCGAGAGCTATCGTTTGGCTGGGCTGTTACCTGCGTAACCCTACGATGACTGACGATCGAAAAAAGCTGTCGCCAGTTTCGCCATCATTGACCAGCACTTTCATCGTGAAATTTGCGTCGCACTCGTCAACTCGCTTGCGCTTTTAACAAATTCTTCTATAAACTTTAATCGCGGCAGTGAGCTCGACCAAAGAACGGCGATTTGAGGCGGCGCATCCGAACGAGAAGTGAATGACCGACGTGACGGAGTTCAACGTGGGAGGAAAAAAGCTGTACCTCTCGCCAATCATGGATCTGTTCAACTGAGAAGTTGTTGCGTATGCGACCGCTCGACGACCTCTGTTCAACATGATCGACCGCAGCGGCTCATATCTATTCCTCGAATTTTGAACGTGCCAACTCGCTCTGATACGCCTCAAACCGTTGTAGCGTTATGCATCTTTGCCCTTCCCCGAGTTTGTGATAACTATTCAGTGCTGTTTCCAGCCACCACGCAGCCTCGCACGGAGGATCGTCGCGGGACATTTGTATCTACGGTGCTCAAAGTCAGCATTTGAAAAGTGGACTTCAGAGTTAGACACAAGATTAACCGTGGCAAATGCGAAGCGGGTAAACATGGAACTGTTGCCAGCCGCCATTTCCAAGCCACCAACACCGGCCAAGACTTAATGGGCTGAGTGCGGTTGAATGTGGCTCAGTTTGTGTCTGGAATCTACCGCCTGCATCGCCAGCCAGCGCATGGTCTGCGCCAGTGCTTGGTCCAACGGTGCTGCGCTGCGCTGCACTCGGCTAAGCAAGGTCGCACCCAGCCACTGCTGGTACAGCTGCTGAGCTACCTCGGCCGGGTCAGGACAGGCGGTCAGATCGCCTGTTGCAATGCCTTCCGCCAGACATGACGCCAGCCGTTCGATCACTCTGGCGGTGCCACGTTCGAGCACAAGCCGCATGGCCTCGGACAGATCACAGACCTCGGCGCTGAGCTTAACGACCAGGCACCGG
>JANXTM010000214.1 GCA_025352405.1 Polaromonas sp. | reverse complement strand
TGGGTCGCGGTGTAGTTCCCAATGGTGGCCTCCACATCGCTGCGGCCCATGCGGGTAATGGTGGCTGCAAACTCACCTTCACCGCCTTCCTGGCCGCTCCCCAGGCCATTGAACAGTGTGATCTCATCACCCGGCTGCAGGCGCAGCACCTGAATATGTCGCGCGGCGTGGTCGGGCAGGGTGACCTGGCTGCCCGTGACCAGGGGGATGTCGGCGTAGAAACGGGCATTCATGGTACGGCGTAAAGCAGTGAATAATGGACGTTTAATATTAAATTAATAGCAAATCGCGCTTGATTTGGTTGCCGCAGGGCTTGATTTAGCATTAAAAAGTGTAGCCCACACGGGTTTCGTTGCCTTCAATCGCATCCAGCAGCACCATGAACGGCCCGAGCTGACGGTATCGCGCGGCAGTGGCACGCACATATTTGATGAAGCGCGGCGTGTCTGCCAGGTATTTGGGCTTGCCGTCCCGCAGCGTGAGACGCGCAAAAATACCGAGTATCTTGAGATGGCGCTGCAAGCCCATCCACTCGACGGCGCGGTAAAACTCTCCGAAGTCATCACCTACCGGCAACCCGGCCTTGCGCGCCTTCTGCCAGTAGCGCACGGTAACGTCGAGTACAAAGTCTTCTTCCCAACTCAAAAACGCGTCGCGCATCAGGCTGGCGATGTCGTAGGTGATGGGGCCGTAGACGGCATCTTGAAAATCGAGTATCCCAATGGACGCGCCTCCCCTCTTGTCGACTTCACCAGCAGGGGCCGCGGAACTGGCTTCGCCAGGCCGCAGGCGCGGCGTTCCCTCGGGGGGCAGCGCAGTACGCGAAGCGACAAGCGTGGGGGCCATCAGGTTTCTGGGCATGAAATCACGGTGAACATAGACGCGGACGCCCTCCAGGGTCTGCAGATTGGCGGCTTTGATCAGCGCAAACGCATCGTCAAGCGTTCGTTTCTGCTGGGCGTCGAGCGCGAAGCCCCGGTATTTCCCAACGTACCACTCGGGGAATAAGGCCAGCTCGCGCGACAGCAGGGCATCGTCATACGCTGGCAGCACATCTGGCTTTGAGGCCAGTTGCCAGCGAACGAGCGCGTCCGCGGCATCCATGTACAGGTCGTATTGAAAGGCGGTAGGCAGAGCAATGGCATCGACAGCAGCAGGTGGAGAAATCACCTCCATCATCGTTTTGGCACCCAGATCACTGAGCAGCATGAAGCCCGCAGGCGCGTTCCAGGCAAGCACGCGAGGTGCCTGCAGACCTGCAGCGGCCATCAGTTCGGCCACTTTTATAAACGGCGCGCAGTCTTCCTTGGCGGGCGGGGCATCCATGATGATGTAACTGCCTGCAGGGCTGCCCGCGACTTTATCAACCCTGAAATAGCGCCTGAAACTGGCGTCAGCTGATGCCAGTCGAACGCTTTCGGGGTTCAGGCTGTGAGCGGCTGCCATGTTTGAGAGCCAGCTGGCAAATGCATTAGCGCGTGCTGGGTCGGCCCAAACGATGGCGTGGGGGTGGGTGTCGTCGCTGGCGTAGGTAGGGGCGTTCATGGCTTTATGGATTGGACTTTTGGGCGGTTCAAGGCCTATGGGATGCTCATGGATAATCAGGCCTGATTTTACAAACGGGTTTATCTCATACAAACGATGCGACGCGCATCCCCCTCGCCTTTTCTGCTCGCTCCGGTACCCCATGCCGTCCTCAGCCTTGCGTTGCTCATGTCTGCTGCGGCGCTGGGTCTGGCGTTTGCCGCCCCGGCACGCGCGCAGTCACCGGATGCCTCCCCGCTCACGGATGTTGATGCGCCGTTGACGCTCAAAATGACACCCATGCTGGCCGAGAAACCGCCCGAGAGGCCGGGTAACGAGGTGCCGATTTTTGTTTTTGGTGACAGCATCTCCGGCCGTCCCGATTTGGAAACGGTGGTCGACGGTAACGCCGAGCTGCGGCGCGGGCCAACCGCCATTCGCGCTGACCGCGTTGAGTACTACCAGCCTGAAGACACTGTCAGAGCAACTGGCAATGTGCGCATCAGCAGCTCGGGCAACCAATACCAAGGGCCAGCGCTGCAGATCAAGCTCGATACCTTTGAGGGCTTCTTCACCCAGCCGAGCTACCGCTTTTTGGCGCGGGGCGGCAATGGCCAGGCATCGCGTATCGATTTTGTAGACGACAAGCGCATGATTGCGCATGACGCCACTTTCACCACCTGCGAGCGGGACGACGAAAAAACATGGCAACCCGCCTGGATATTGAGCGGTACGCGCTTCAAGTTTGACCAGGAAGCAGAAACCGGGGAAGCAACCAATGCTGTGCTGCGCTTCAAGAACGTACCGATCCTGGCTGCGCCGTCCTTGAGCTTTCCACTCAGCGATAAGCGCAAGTCGGGCTTGCTGCCGCCCTCGTTCGGCATAGACAGTACCAGCGGGACACTGTTTACCCAGCCCTACTACTTCGACATCGCTCCCAACCGGGACGCGACGTTCTCGCCTACTCTCATGAGCAAGCGCGGCCTTAATCTGGGTGGTGAATACCGTTATCTGGAGCCCAGCTACGCGGGCAAGCTGGTTGCGAGTCTGATGCCCAGCGACAAGCTGCGCAACATCAACCGCTGGTCGTATTCCCTGCAGCACGCAGGCAGCGTTGACAGCGGTTTTTCAGCCATCGGCAATCTAGGGCTCAACGTCAATCTCAACCGGGTCAGTGACAACAATTACTGGCGCGATTTCCCTGCCAGTGGGTCGTCGCTGACCCAGCGGCTGTTGGCTGACGATGCCAGCTTAAGCTGGAGTCGGGGCTACTTTTCAACCTCCTTGCGCACGCTGCGCTGGCAAACCCTGCAGGATGTAGCGGCGCCAATCGTCCCGCCCTACGACCGCTTGCCACAGCTCACCGCCAGCTACACCCGTATTAACGCACCGGTGGGTGACTTGAACGGTTTTGACTGGTCGGTCGAAAGCGATTACACCCATTTTTCAGCTGACCGAAAACTCACCGGGCAACCTAACAGCGAACGGGTGGTAGCCCGTGCGCAAATCAGCCGTCCATGGATCGCGCCGGGCTGGCACATCACGCCCAAGGTTCAGCTGAATGCCGCCAGCTACCGGTTTGATGCGCCGCTGGCCAATGGTCTGACGACCGCATCGCGGGTGCTGCCGACGTTCAGTGTCGACAGCGGGTTGCAATTCGAGCGCAGGGCAAGTTTTTTGGGCCGTGACTTTACCCAGACGCTTGAGCCGCGCGCGTTTTACGTGCGCACGCCCTATCGCGACCAAAGCTTGCTACCCAACTATGACTCCGGCGCCAACGACTTCAACTTTGCCACGGTATTCACCGAAAATTCGTTTACTGGCAACGACCGCATTTCGGATGCCAATTTGTTGACGCTGGGAGTGACGTCTCGCCTGCTGGATCCGGCGACGGGTGCAGAGGCCGTACGTTTTGGTGTTGCCCAGCGCATTGGCTTTGAAGATCAAAAGGTCACATTGCCCGGTGTTTTGCCTGTTTCCAACCGCATCAGCGACCTACTTTTTGGAACCACCATCAATTGGGACCCCCGATGGTCCTTTGACGGTACCGTCCAGTACAACCCGAAAGCCCGTCAATCGGAACGCAGTGTTCTGGGCGTGCGTTACACCCCGAGCAATTACCATGTCGTCAGTGTGTCGCTCAGGCGCCAACGTAATGTCAGCAACCTCGTCGATGTCAGCGGGCAGTGGCCACTGAACGATCTGTGGGGCGACAAAGGGCGTGATCTGGGTGCTGGGCGCGGTCAGGGGGGCGGGCGCTACTATGGCGTTGGGCGTCTCAACTACAGTGTGCTGGATAAAAAACTGGTCGATGGCGTGATCGGGCTTGAGTACGATGGCTGCTGCTGGATTGGCCGCGTGGTGCTGCAGCGGTCGCAGAGCAGCTTGGCTGCAGCCAACACCCGCATCCTGTTCCAGCTGGAACTGGTTGGTTTTTCCCGTATCGGATCGAACCCTCTGGACACCCTGAAGTCAAATATTCCGCGTTACCAGTCCCTGCGTGACCAAGTGAGCACGCCTAGCCGTTTTACCAACTATGACTAAACACAGCTCTCCTTCCCGCTTGTCATTACAGCCGGTTGTCCATCGCCTTTTATTGCAGCGCGCGGCGGCAGTCGCCCTGCTTTTGTTGCCGACCCTGATGGTGCAGGCGCAAGGACTCAAGCCATCCCTTCAGTTGCGCACGCCGGAGCTGGCGACGGTTCGCGGCGCCAGCTCCGGCGCGGGCGCGGGGCAACAAGCGGCAGACTACATTGTCGCGGTGGTCAATTCAGAACCGATCACCAACAATGAGGTACGTGCCAAACTGCTTCGCGCCGAACAGCAACTCACCCAGCAGGGCGCAGCGTTGCCACCGCGCGCTGAACTTGCCCGGCAGGTCATGGAGCGTTTGATTGGCGACAAGGCACAGTTGCAGCTGGCACGCACATCGGGTCTGCGGGTGGACGAAAATGCGATTGAAAACGCGGTGTTGGGTGTGGCCAGGCAAAATCAGATTTCGGTCGAAGAGCTACGCCGCCGCCTGGTGACCGACGGCATATCGTATAACCAGTTCCGCGCTGACCTGCGTGACGAAATCCTGGTCAGCCGGTTGCGCCAGCGTGAGCTGGAATCGCGTGTGGTCATCACCGAGCAGAACATAGACCAGTTTTTACGCGAACAACAAGAAAGCAATGGCTTGTCCGCGCCTGAAATCAATCTTGCGCAAATTTTGGTGGCGGTGCCTGAAAATGCCACGCCGCAGCAGGTAGCTTCCTTGCAAGCCAAGGCACTCCAGGCGGCAGACCGCGCCAAGGCGGGGACGGACTTCGGTGTTCTGGCCAATGAGATGTCTGATTCTCCTACGCGGGCCACTGGTGGGCAGATGGGCTTGCGCAGCGCCGAGCGTTACCCACCGCTGTTTCTGGAGGCGACAAAAAACCTTCCGGTAGGCGGTATTGCCGGCCCGGTACGCAGCGGGGCGGGTTTCCACGTTCTCAAGTTGGTTGATAAAAAGCAGGCGGGTATGCCGGGCATGACCGTCACCCAAACACGGGCCCGTCATATTTTGCTGCGTGTAACACCGGTACTCAATGAACGTGCGGCCCGCGAAAAGCTGGTGGACATCAAAAAGCGCATTGCTGGTGGCCAGTCCGACTTTGCAACGCTGGCCCGCGAAATCAGCGAAGATGCGTCGGCCAAGGACGGCGGCGATTTGGGGTGGACCAGCCCGGGCGCGTTTGTTCCCGAGTTTGAACAAGTCATGAACAGCCTGGCGCCAGGCCAGGTGTCCGATCCGCTGACGTCGCGTTTTGGCGTGCACCTGATTCAGGTTGTGGAGCGTCGCGACACCGAGCTGTCAAAGCGCGAACAACGCGAGATGGCCCGCAATGCCCTGCGCGAGATCAAGCAGGAAGAGGCATACACACTTTGGGCACAAGAGGTCCGGGGCCGTGCATACGTGGAATACCGCGAGCCACCGCAATAGGATGAAACATATTCCCCGCAAGCGTTTTGGCCAGCATTTCCTGACCGACAAAAGCATCATTGCTGACATCGTTCAGGCCATAGCGCCACAAGCGGGCCAGGTCATGGTGGAGATTGGTCCCGGACTGGCTGCACTGACGCAACCTTTGGTGGAGCGATTGGGGCATTTGACGGTGATCGAGCTGGACCGTGACCTGGCGGCGCAGTTGCGCGCGCATCCGCAGTTAACGGTGGTTGAGTCCGACGTGCTCCGGGTCGACTTCCGGCAATTGGCCGGCAGCGCCGGGTGCAAACTTCGCGTGGTGGGCAACCTGCCCTACAACATTTCAACGCCGATTTTGTTCCAACTGCTTGACGTCGCAGATGTGGTTGAAGACCAGCACTTCATGCTTCAAAAAGAAGTCATAGACCGGATGGTGGCCAAGTCTTCGACCAGTGACTATGGCCGCTTAAGCGTCATGCTGCAGTGGCGTTATGCGATGGAAAATGTACTGTTTGTGCCGCCGGCGAGCTTTGATCCGCCGCCGCGCGTGGACAGCGCCATCGTCCGCATGGTGCCCAGAGCAGCGCCCGAGACGCTTGACGTGAAGCTCTTTAGCGAGCTTGTGAGAGTCGCTTTTAGCCAGCGCCGCAAACTGTTGCGCCACTCGCTGGGCAAGTGGCTGGAACAGCGCGAATTCGGCGGCGTGTTCAACCTGCAGCGCCGCGCAGAAGAAGTGCCCGTCAACGAGTACATCGCGCTGGCGCAACAGGCATAGCAGGCGTAAAAAAGCCCAACGCACATGCCGTGTGGTTGGGCTTTTGCTGCCAACATACCCGCTGGCTTATTTTGCTGTGGTGCTCAAGCTGCTGCCAGCCAATACCCCGCATTGAAGGGGCTGCTCATGCGCAACGCCAGCGGTGAAATGTCGATCAACTTGTCGGTTGGCATTGCTTCTGCGCCGTCTGCTATCACTTGAAGGGCCTCGTTAGCCCGATCCCCTTGGCCAATGTCTGGGGAGCGGGCTACAGAAAAGAATAGAAGCACCGGAACGGGATCTTTCGATCGGCCCAGTAGTCCGCCGCATCCCTGAAGATATCCAGCAATTGCTCACGCGCTTCCTTGTCAAATTTGGCGTGTGCTGGAATTTGTTCCAGCACCACAATAAAACCAGGCTGTGGACCTGATTTGTGCACCAGATCTGTCATGCAGTCGTACAGCGCGTCAAAGTTTTTGCCGAAATGTGCTGGAAATGTGTACTGCGCGGCAATCATGTCCAGGATGTCCTGTTTGTTTTGGGCGTTACCCAAATTTGCATACAGAAAATGCTGGTTCAAGTGCGTTGCGGCATCCTGTAACTCCTGCACGCGGAAGGCGCGTATGGATTGAACGATGTTGGGCCGCACCCCTTTTAGGGGTGTGTCATTGCCTGTAACAGGCATTTCGTTATCCTTACGAAGTGGTGTTTCCATCTCCGCGTTTCTTTCTATAAAGTCAAAGTTGAAAATAACCATCACAGTTCAGTTTACTGAACGATTTTGCGAAAACTCGCATAGTGATCGTCGGTGTAATAGCAAGCATCTGGCGCGGCAGGTTTTAAACCGCCACAAATGATTCGACGGGCACCCCGGGTTCGTTCACTGGGCGTTTTAACGGTGTATTCCCGGTAATAACCCCGATTTTTCTTGGGAAGAATTTTTTCCCGGTTACCAAAAACTGTGCCGTCCTTGTCGTACCGAAAGGGACCACCCTGATAAATCAGCGCCATCATGCCCTGCCCCTGAGGAGGCAATTGAGACACAGCGATGGGATCAACCTGACGCGTAAGGACCGGTTCATTCTGCGGACCTTTGGCCTGCACCAAACTGGGGCTTAGCCCCAGTAAACCAGTCGACAAAATCAATAACGCAACTGCGCCCGTTTTACGCCACTGCCTTACCCCGAAGCGCCACAAATTGCACGACATGAAATGCCTTTCTCGAATTTAAGAAGTAACAAGCCGGCTAAACCGCGATGCTTGGCCCGAATTCTCGGGTTAACCCTTAAATTTCAAGAAGCGTAGTTTGCCGCATGTGTGCGGAAAATGCAAGGGGGCGCTGAAAACTAAGGCACTGAATACGAGAATCAAATCTTTTGTAAGTTAGGGCTAACTGCTTTATTTTTGCCTAGCGGGCGGCATTTGCATCGGCAACCGTAAGTGCTGTCATATTTACAATTCGGCGCACGGTAGCGGTGGCGGTGAGGATATGCATGGGTTTGTTTGCGCCCAGCAGCACCGGGCCAATGGCGATGTTGCCTCCCGCCGCCGTTTTAAGCAGGTTGTACGCGATATTGGCTGCGTCAATATTTGGCAGCACCAGTAAGTTGGCTTCACCCGTAAGTGTGCTGTTGGGCATGATGAGTGCCCGGGCGTCGGCGTCCAGCGCAATATCCCCGTGCATTTCACCGTCAGCTTCCAGCCAGGGTGCCTTGTCGCGCAGCAATTCGAGTGTGCGGCGCATTTTGATTGCGCTGGGCAGGTTGGATGAGCCGAAGTTGGAGTGCGACAGCAACGCTGCCTTGGGCTTGATACCGAAACGCATCATTTCTTCGGCGGCCATGGTCGTGATTTCGGCCAGCTGCTCGGCGGTCGGATCGTAGTTTACGTGTGTGTCAAGCAGGAACACCTGACGTCCCGGCAGCAGCAGGCCATTCATGCAGGCATAGGTGTTGACGCCTTCGCGCTTGCCAACTACCTGGTCAAGGTAATCCAGGTGGTGCGCGGTGGTACCCCAGGTGCCGCAGATCAGGCCGTCAACGTCGCCTTTTTGCAGCAGCATGCCAGCAATCAGCGTGAGGCGGCGACGCATTTCAATCTTGGCCATTTGTACCGTCACGCCGCGGCGCTCCATCATGCGGTGGTAGGTTTGCCAGAAATCACGGTAGCGATGATCTTGCTCGACGTTGACAATATCATAGTCGAGCTCTTCTTTCAGGCGCAGGCCGAACTGCTCAACGCGCTGCGCAATAACAGTTGGACGGCCTATAAGTGTGGGCCGGGCCAAGCCTTCGTCAACCACGATCTGGCAGGCGCGCAACACACGTTCTTCTTCGCCCTCGGCATAAGCTACTCGTTTGCGGGTGGCACTTTTGGCTGCCGCAAAAATAGGTTTCATCATCGTACCCGAGGCATAGACAAAACTTTGCAGCTTTTCGCGGTACGCATCCATGTCCTTGATGGGGCGAAGTGCGACGCCACTGTCGGCCGCTGCTTGCGCCACCGCTGGCGCAATTTTCATCATCAGTCGCGGGTCGAACGGTTTTGGAATCAGGTATTCGGGACCAAAGGCAAGCTTTTCTCCCACATATGCAGCTGCGACCACTTCGCTCTGCTCAGCTTGCGCAAGTTCGGCTATGGCATGCACCGCTGCAATCTCCATTTCAATCGTGATGGTCGACGCACCTGCATCCAGCGCGCCACGAAAAATGTAGGGAAAACACAGGACGTTGTTGACCTGATTGGGGTAGTCGGTACGGCCCGTGGCAATGATGGCGTCGCCGCGTACGGCTTTGACGTCGTCAGGATTGATTTCGGGGTTGGGATTGGCAAGCGCAAAAATGATGGGCTTGGCCGCCATTTTCTTTACCATGTCCTGCTTCAGGACACCGCCCGCTGACAGGCCCAAAAAGATGTCCGCACCTTCGATAATCTCGCTCAGCGTACGGGCTGCAGTTTTCTGCGCAAACTGGATTTTGTCCTCATCCATCAGCTCGGCCCGGCCTTCGTAGACAACACCTGCAAGATCAGTCACGTACACATTTCCGCGCTGGATGCCCAACTTGAGCAGCAGGCCCAGACAGGCCAGCGCTGCCGCGCCCGCACCTGAAGTAACAAGCTTGACGTCTTTCGGATTTTTCCCCACTACTTTCAGGGCGTTCAAGATGGCCGCACCCACCGTGATCGCGGTGCCATGCTGGTCGTCGTGAAACACCGGGATTTTCAGGCGCTTGCGCAGTTCGCGCTCCACATAAAAACAGTCTGGCGCCTTGATATCCTCAAGGTTGATCGCACCAAAAGTGGGTTCTAGCGAGGCAATGATATCAACTAGTTTGGCGGGGTCTTTTTCGTCTATTTCCAGGTCAAATACATCGACACCTGCAAACTTTTTAAACAGGACTGCCTTGCCTTCCATGACCGGCTTGGAGGCCAGCGGGCCGATGTCACCAAGGCCGAGAACTGCTGTGCCGTTGGTAATGACCGCTACCAAGTTGCCGCGCGCGGTGTATTTGAAAGCGTTGTTCGGGTCTTTGACGATTTCTTCACAGGGAGCCGCAACGCCGGGCGAATAGGCCAGCGCCAGGTCGCGCTGATTGATGAGTTGCTTGGTTGCCGCGATTGCGAGCTTGCCGGGCGTCGGGAACTCGTGGTATTCGAGCGCGGCCCGACGCAATTCAGCACGTTTATCCAGAACTTTGTCAGACGGTGCGGCTAGGGGTGTCAGCATTCAGAAGATCTCCAGGGGAACGTTCAAACGACAGTCAATTTCCTATAAGGATTGTAGGTCGTTTAGGCGCTCATCCCTGGTGGAGTCTTCGACTCAAAACAGGTGTTTTATTTTTAACATTTAGATGCTGAACGGCAGGTAGCTCTGCGTGGGCGGAGACCATGCCCTCATGTCGAAGGTAAACGTCGGTGCCCGTCAGCTGCCCAGTAAACCCTGAATAATGTCCACGATCAGGTTGTTTTGCTGCTGCACCAGTACGACATCGCCGCCGATGCGGGCGTATCGGTAGCCGTAAGGGGCAGGAGGTAGCTGTACGATCACTGGTTGAGGCACCGAGTAAACCGTGACGCCTCTGGGCACTGGCTGGCCAACCGCCCAGTTACGGACTTGGCCCGGAGGCATGCAGCCATTGTTCTTTTTAGCCAGCCCCGGTGGGCATTTTTTGCCATTTGAGTAGTTTTGCACGTAATACTCGCGAACTACCGTGCGCTGCTGGTCATTGAAGTAGGTGCCGGGCTGGATCTCTTTGCGTTCGCGTTTTTCCGCTTTCCTGTCTTCTTTGGCTTCGCGTTTATCCTGCTTGTTCTCAAACTTTTGGGAATGCTCGCCGTTGCCGTTGCCATGCTCGTTGTCGTCATCGCCTTTGCCCTTCGAAAGGGCGGGACCTGCAACAAGCAGTGACGCGATGGCCAATGCCAAGATACGGTAGGTGTGTGAAAAATGTGTCATGGAGTTTCTCCTGGGCCTAAGAGGCTAAACCGTAAGGGTCTCACCATTGCTTACATTCCCGTGTAGGACGGTTCCCCGCATATGTCTGGGTGTTTTACCCTGATCACGCCATCGCCCGGATGATTGCCGCCCTTCACACCGTAAAAGGCATCGACGAGGTTTTTATACGCAACGGAACAACCGTCTTGCAATAGGGGATGGGCTGGTCCCCGGCGATCACTGCCGCCAGCGTATGGGCCTGACGCCCAAGCGGCTCAATGTAGCGGCTCACCTGCCCACCCATTGCAATGCAGTCGCCTAGTGCATGAATGCCTTCAACGCTGGTCGCCAGCGTTGAAGGCTGCACGTCAATGCCGTTGTTCCACGCAAGGCCCGCACTGCGCGCCAGCCGGCTGGGGGTTTGCAACCCTGCCGCGACGATGATGTGGTCAACCGTAAAGGTATGCCCGCAACCGGTGGTGATCTGTTTCACCGACACCGGCGTGCTGATGAGCAGCTCACGCACGCCGGTCACCTGCACGCCGCCTGCGAAGGTGAGCGGCAACGGTTTCCAAGCGTTCAGCAGTTGCTGTGACTGGCTTTCGCTCAAGCAGCTGGCCAGCGGCCGCATGGCCAGGTCCAGCAGCGTAACGCAGTGCCCGGCCAAGGCCAGGTCGTTGGCCAGTTCGGAGCCAATCAGCCCGGCACCGACCACTGCGATGCGCTTGGGCGTGTTGCCTAGAACACCACGAAATTTGGCATAGGCCTGCAAGTGGTTGATGTGCCA
>JANXTM010000179.1 GCA_025352405.1 Polaromonas sp. | reverse complement strand
GCCGCACTTTTGATACAGCGCCATCGCGGCGTGGTTGCTGTCGGTCACCGTCAGCGTGACCATTTGAAGGCCGGAGGCACGGGCTTCTTGCAACACTGTATTGACAAGCGACAAACCCAGTCCCCTACCTGAGTATTCAGGCGCTACGTACATGCTGACGAGCAATCCCTTGTGGCGGTTTTTGATGCGCGCCTCAAAGCTGAGGCCCACCATGCCAGCCATCTCGCCGGCAACATACGCGCCCCAGAGTTTGCCGTGCTCAACGGCGTGCAGCCGCCTTTCCGTATCGACGAGTGGACGTATTTTTTCTTCTTCAAAGCTGGACGTAAAGGCATCGGCATGTTCGCGCAGAGCACGCAGCCGGAGCGCCCGGTATACCGACGCATCTGGTACTTCAAGTCGTCGAATCAGGTTTTTCTCAAGCATCAAATAATTTCAAAATAGCGTTTGAGTTCCCAATCGGTCACGCCGTCCAGCCACTGCCGCCATTCCCAGTCACGGGTGGCTGCAAAGTGGCCTACGAAAGCGTCGCCCAGCCAGTCGCGCGCAATGTCTGACTGCTGGAAGATGCGCGTGGTTTCAATTAGCGTGCGTGGTGCGCGCGCCATCTGTTCCGCGCCGCCGTTGGTACCGGTGATCGGTGACGCAGTGAGCTTGAGACCCTTTTCAACGCCGTCCAGCCCGGCCGCAATCACCGCTGCCATCGCCAGGTAGGGGTTCACGTCTGCGCCGGGGCAGCGGGTCTCTAACCGGGTGGCTTTGGGGCTGCCTGCAATCACGCGGAAACTGGCGGTGCGGTTGTCTATGCCCCAGGTGGGTTTGACGGGCGCCCAGAAGCCATCAACCAGCCGCTTGTAGCTGTTGATGGTGGGCCAGATCATGGGGCCGAAGTCCATCATGCAGGCGACCTGCCCGGCGACATAGCTCTCAAACAGCTTGCTCATCTTGCGCGGGTTTTTCGCGTCATAAAACAGGTTGTTTTTACCGTCAGACAGGCTTTGGTGAATATGCCCGCTGCAGCCCGGCAACTGCTGGTTGGGCTTGGCCATAAAGCTGGGCATGATGCCGAAACGTGCGGCGATTTCTTTGCAGCCCGTTTTAAACAAAATGGCGCGGTCGGCCTGTTCAAGTGCTTCGCTAAAGCCGATGGCGACTTCATACACGCCTGGGCCAGTCTCAGTGTGCAGGCCTTCAATCGGCACACCAAAGGCCAGCATTTCGTCCATGATGGCAGCGAAAAATTCACGGTTCTGGTTCATGCGCAGCAATGAATAGCCAAACATGCCCGGCGTGAGCTGCGTGGGTCCAACGCCTTTTTTGGCGGCCCAGCTTTGCGGGGTTTCAAGAAAGTTGAACCACTCAAACTCCATGCCCGTCATGGGCATGAAACCCATTTTTTCAGCCCGCTTGAGCACACGCTTGAGCGTCTGGCGCGGACACAGGGCGTGTGGTGTGCCATTGCCATTGACGAACTCACCGAGGAAAAACGGTACGTCCTCATCCCAGGGCACATGGCGCGCGGTGTTCAGGTCCAGCCGCGCCAGCGCATCAGGAAAACCGTGCTGCCAGCCTGTCGCCGAGGTGTTGTCATAGCAGGTGTCCGTCATGTCCCAGCCCAGCACCACATCGCAAAAACCAAAGCCACCAGAGGGGTAAGGCTCGGTCGCGCCAAAAAACTTGTCCTTGTGCAGGTACTTGCCGCGCAGCACGCCGTCAATGTCACTGACTGCGACCTTGACCTTGGCTGCGCCGGATTTTTTGACCGCTGCCACGGCGGGGTGGATTTTCCCGGATGCTCTGGTTGCCATGTCGCGCTCCTTGTTGTTTTGTATGGCTAGGCAGGCGTAGCAGATGAAATGCCCATGTCCTGCAGTGCCCCGGCTATGGCCTGCACGGCCTGCTCTATTACACGCGGACCAATGGCACCTATACACCCTACCCTGAAAGTTTCCACCGTGGTCAGTTTGCCGGGGTATAGGACAAAGCCGCGTTCTCGTGCAGCCATGTAAAAAGTCTTGAAGTCGTAACGACTATCAAGAGGCGCATGAAACGTAACGATGATAGGCGCCTGAATAGCGGGGTCAAGAAAAGGCTTGAAGCCCAGTTTTGCCATACCGGTAATCAGAGTGTTGTAGTTGCTGATGTAGCGTGCAAGGCGCGCGGGCTGGCCGCCCTCTTCTTCAAACTGCGCAATCGCCTCGGCCAATGCAACGACCACATGGGTAGGCGGCGTGAAGCGCCACTGTGTGGTTTTTTCCATGTAGGCGTACTGGTCATATAAGTCCATGGCCAGCGACTGGCTGCGGCCTGCGCAGCTTTCAAGTATGGCCCTGCGTATGAACACAAAGCCCATGCCGGGTACGCCCTCCAGGCATTTGCCGCTGGCTGCGACCAGTGCATCAAACCTGATTTTGCGCGCATCAATCTCAAGCGCGGCAAACGAACTCATGGCATCAACAAGCAGGCCCTTGCCATGGCTGGCACATACATCGGCAATTTCCTGCAGGGGGTTAAGCACCCCCGCACCGGTTTCGCAGTGAATCAGTATGACGTGGGTGATGCTGCTGTCTTGCGCCAGCCTGTCTGCCAGCGCGGCGGGGGAAACCTGCGCCGCTTCGTCAAAAGGCATCAGGGTGCAGCGGCGGCCCATCAGGGTGGTCAGGCGTGCGGCGCGCTTGCAGTAGGCGCCGTTGTCGAGCACCAGCACGTGGCCGTCTTGCGGCACAACAGTCGCCACCGCGGCTTCCACGCTGAAGGTGCCGCTGCCCTGGAGCGGCACCACCACATGCGAGTCATGGCCATGAATGATGCTCAGCAGGCTGCTGCGCACGCTGGCAGTGACGGCATTGAAGTCCGCGTCCCAGGAGCCCCAGTCCTTGAGCATGGCGAGCTTGGTACGCAGCGTGGTGGTAAGCGGACCGGGCGTGAGGAGGATTTTGTCTCTGTCCATATTTTTAATTTATCTTGATGTCGTGCGCCACTGCTGGGTATTTTTATTTACCCACCAGGCCAAAGCCATAAATAGCAAAGTTGCAATCGTCGATGCAATGCCAATCAACACGGCCATCGCGGCAGCCGCACCCATTTCGCCTGCTTCATCCAGATTCAGAATGGCAATCGATGCAACCTTGGTTTCAGGCGAATACAAAAACACCACCGCAGAAATCGTGGTCATGGCGTTGATGAAAAAGTAGCGCGCAATGTCTACCAGTGCAGGCGTACAGATGGGCAGGGTGACGCGCCAGAAGGTTTTGAAGAACGGCACCTTCAGCGAGGCGCTGACAGACTCGAACTCGCCGTCCAGACTCTTGAGCGCCGTTACTGCCGTCAGGTGCCCGGTGGTGTAGAAATGCACGATGGTACAGAGCGTGAGCAGCGTGAGCGTGTGGTACAGACTGTTCAACGGGTTGTCCAGTGCGTTGAAGAAAAAGATGTAGCCCAGGCCCAGCACTAAGCCCGGCACGGCCATGGGTAACATGGCCAGCATGCGGACCAGCCCGCGCAGACCGTCCATACCCTTGGTTTTTTCAAGCAGGTAGGCACCGCAAAAAACCAGCGCTGTTCCGAACACCGCAGTGCCTGCCGCCATCTTCAGGCTGTTGACAAAGCCAACGCCAACTTCTGCATCCACCAGGCCCAGGGTGTAGTGGCGCAGGCTGGGCGAAAGGTTGTAGGGCCACAGGCTGGCAAACGAGGCAAACACTGCCATGCCCAGCATGGCCAGCACCAGAAAGGCAATCGCGCAGCAGTACGCCGTCATCATGATGTCGTAGCTGCGCGAAGGCGTGGGGCGGTAAGGTATGGCGCGGGCTGTCAGCATGGCTGTTTGGCGCTTGCTCAGGTAGTTGTCCACCGTAAACGTGAGCACGGCGGGCAGCAACAGCAAAATGGCCACCACTGCACCCTTGGCAAAATCCTGCTGGCCAATGACAAGCTTGAACACATCAGTAGCCAGTACGTTGAAGTTGCCGCCAATGACCTTGGGGATGCCGAAGTCGGTCATCACCAGCGTGAACGTGACCAGCGCGGCAGAGATCAAACCGTACTTGGCACCCGGCAGGGTAATGGTGAAAAATTTGCGCGAGGCGCTGGTACCCATGGCGTTGGCGGCTTCGTACAGGCGGGCGTCAGACAGGCTGAGCGCCGTGATCAGAATCATCAATGCGTGCGGAAACACCGCAAAGCACTCGGCCACCACAATCCCTGGTGCGCCGTAAATTTGATCAATGCCGATGCCCTGCATCCAGCTTTTGAGCACGCCCTGATTACCAAACCAGTAAATCAGTGAAATGGCGGACAGCAGCGACGGCGCAAGTAACGGAATCAGGGTGATGCCGCGAAACAGTGCTTTGAAAGGCATGCACGATCGCGTGAGCGCGTGGGCAAAGCCAAACGCCAGCGGCACGGCAATCAGCGTGACCAGGCTTGACACCCAAACGCTGTTCCACAGGCTTTCCAGCAGGGCTGGAGTTTTGGCGTACGCGATAAAGTTGTCAAACCAAACCAGCTCGCCAGTCCTGTCCTGCAGTGCCTGCTGCAAAATGGCCAGTAACGGCGCGGCCAAAAATACCAATAATACGAGCGCAATCAGCCCTAGGAGCAGATGGCCAAGATAGTCAACCCAATGTGTCTGCTGCTTGACGGTAGGACGCGCAATGACGGCTTGCATCAGAACACCTTGATGCGCTCGGGCAGCAGTTTGAGTCGGATGGTGGAGCCAATCTGCAGCGATTGTTCAGACAAAAAGTTCAATGATAAATACACCGTGAGTTTGTGTCCACCCAGAGCGGGCGAGCTGACATGCACGTGGCAAAACGAGCCGAGGAATTCGATTTTTTCAAGGGTGGCGTCAAACACGTGTGCATCACCGTCGGCAATTGGGCGCGCCAGCACGTCTTCAGGCCGCAGGTAAACCTTCACGTCGCGGTCAACACCATCCATCACCCCGTGGTAGGGCAGGCACAGTGCGCCAAAGCGCAGCGCACCAGCACTGACGCGTGCGGGCATGACGTTGACCTTGCCTACAAAGTCGGCCACAAAAGGTGAGGCTGGTTCACGGTAGATTTCCAACGGCGTGCCGACCTGCTCAATCACGCCGTGGTTCATGACCACAATGCAGTCGGCCACGCTCAATGCTTCTTCCTGGTCGTGTGTGACCATGATAGTGGTCACACCAAGCTTTTGCTGTAAGGCCCGAATCTCCTGGCGCAGGCGCACGCGCTCCAGCGCGTCCAATGCAGACAGTGGTTCGTCCAGTAGCAGCAGCCCCGGTGATGTCGCCAGCGCGCGCGCCAACGCAATGCGCTGCTGCTGCCCGCCCGAGAGTTGACTGGGGTATTTTTTTTCACTGCCTGGCAGGCCCACCAGCTTGACCAGTTCTGTCACGCGTTTGGCGGCCTCGGCTTTGGGTGTTTTGCGATTCACCAGGCCATACGCCACGTTGTCCGCCACACTCAAATTGGGAAACAGCGCATAGCTTTGAAACACAATCCCGTAGTCACGTAGTGCGGGTGGCAGGCGAGAGATGTCTTTGCCGTTTTGATGCACCTGTCCAGAAGTCTGTACATCCAGCCCGGCAATGATGCGCAGCAGTGTCGTCTTGCCGCAGCCTGAGGGCCCGAGAAAGCACACAAACTCGCCTTTGCGAATATCCAGATTGATGTCTTGTAGGGCTGTGAATGCGCCAAACTCTTTGCGGATATGGCGCAGCTTGAGGAAAATATCCTGGTTCATCAGTGAGAACTTCGCATCAAAGTCATCCTTCAAGTAACAGCGCGGAACCGGCTATGCCGAGCCGCAGGTGTTGCCCCCTTGAGGGGGTTCTGGCAACACGAAGTGAGCCGAGATAGGGGGAACCAAAACTGGCGTGGAACCGGGTATGCCGGGCCATAGCGGTTGTCCCCCTGAGGGGGGCGGCTACACGCAGTGCGCCGATACGGGGGGATTACTTTTTCTCAGTTTTGCTGTTGTAGCGTTTGGTCCACTCGGCCAGAATGCGTTCGCGGTTGTCGGCAGCCCAGTTGAAATCCATCTTGACCAGGCGGTTTTCGTAGTCTTTTGGCACATTGGCCAACGGTGGTGCCAAGCCGGGCTGTGCCGTGATGGCAAAGTTTTTTCCGTACAGCATCATGGCGTCTTTGCTGGATGCCCAGTCAGCCAGTTTTTTCGCAGCGTCGAGCTTTCTCGTACCTTTATGGATTGCAAAGGCCTCCAAGTCCCAGCCCAAACCTTCTTTGGGGAAAATCAGATCAATCGGCGCTCCCTTGGCCTTGTTGGCGTTGCCACGGTACTCAAACGAGATGCCCATGATGAACTCGCCAGCCGCTGCCATATTGCACGGCTTGGAACCCGAATGCGTGTATTGCGCAATGTTCTCGTGCAAGCCGTCCATAAACTTCCAGCCACCGCCTTTTCCGTTTTGATCGCCAAATAGCGTGAGCCAGGCGGTGACGTCAAAGTAGCCGGTACCGCTGGATGCGGGGTTGGGCATGACGATCTGGCCCTTGTAGGCGGCCTTGGTCAGGTCTTTCCAGGTTTCGGGTTTGGGAATATTTTTCTTTTGAGCCTCAACCGTGTTGAAGCACACGGTTGCCCCCCAAACGTCCATGCCCCACCAGGCTGGCACTTTTCGGGTATCTCGGTACTTCATCATGATCGCGTCCAGGTTCAACGGCGCGTAGGGAACCAGCATGCCTTGCTTGTCCAGCAACGCCAGACTCGCAGCCGCCACGCCCATCACCACATCTGCTTGCGGGTTGGACTTTTCGGCCAGATAGCCAAGGTAATTCCGACCGTCTATATCCGCCGACGAGCGATCGAACAAGCTGCCGAGCCAGTAGAGGTCGTCCTTATAGTCGTATGGCACATAGGCGAGATCGAAATCGTGCCCTTCCACCCGCCCGGCAAAC
>JANXTM010000150.1 GCA_025352405.1 Polaromonas sp. | reverse complement strand
GCAATGTCGTGCGCGGTGTTGTAGGCCATCCAGTTGCCTTCCCAGCCACCAAACAGCGCCTTGTTCACGGGTGCCACTAACGGGTTGGTCACGTTTTTAATCCAGTCGGTGGTCTCAAGCCGCATCACTTTGGCCACGTCGGCCGGGTCCATGGCCACCCAGCCGTAGCCCTTTAAATAGGCCTCTGACCGGCAGTGCTGCGCGCCTTTCAGGCTGGCCGGGTTGCCTGACAACTCCTTGTAGCCAAAGCTCGAGGCCACCAGGCGAATGCCGTACACGTCACGCGCAGGCACACCGACCGAGCGGCACAGCCCGACAAACAGCGCGTTCAGGTCGGCGCATTTGCCGCCCAGGTCGCCGGTCTCCAGCATGGTCTTAATGTCGCCGACGCCGCAGCCGCGCACTTTGGGTTCGCGGTGGGTGTTGGCCACAATCCAGTCATAGATTTTTTGGGCTTTTTCGACGTCGGTTTTAGCGGTACCGATGGCCGAGAACGCGGTCTTGCGCACAATGCCATCGGTGGGAATCAGCGTGGTGGGACGGGTGAAATAACGCAGCGTGTCGGCGTCTTCAGCCGGCGCTGTTTTTTGCGACCAGTCAACTGCCCGACCCTGGGTCTGAACGCGGCTGGTCAATTCGACAAACGGGGTGGCCTCACCTGAGGCAAACTCGACATACAGCATCTTTGCGCCGTCACGGCCATCTTGCGTGAGCCGGGTGACGCCGTTGCTAGAAAAGCTGTTGTCAAGCGAACGCTGGTAGTCGCTGTTAACAGAAGGAATCGGCAACCAGAGCTGTGTGGCCCCTTGCGGCTTGACAACGTCAACCCGGGTCGTGACTTCAAACGTGCGCCATGCACCGCTCTGCGGGGCGAAATCGCCACGGACTGGCGGGGTCGCAAGTGCCTGGGCAAAGTTCAGGCTGGGCAGCGCGCCAGCCAGGGCAGCAGCGGCGGTGTTTTGCAGAAAGGTGCGGCGTACGGTGGTCATGAAAAGAGCTCCGGGTAGAAAAAAGGCAACGTGCACCGGAGCAGGTAAAGGTGCTCCGGGAAGTTGTTGAAAGTCGCCTTAATTATCGCTTCCACCAACCCAGTGCGCTTGGCACGTCTCAGGCTCTGAACAAGCTCTCAATCAGCCTGCCGGGGGCGCTGCTGGTCCAGTCAACCTCGCCCTTGACGCGGTGTCTGGCCCGGCCACGGTTGTCCAGCATCAAGGTGGTGGGGAACACCTTCACGCCCCATTGGCCCGCGACTCTGCCCGCAGAGTCCAGCAGCACCGGCAGGCTGACAGCGGTAGTTTTTGCAAATTGCAGCGCACGTGCAGCACTTTCCTTGAAGTTGATCGCCAGCACAAGCAGCTTGTCCGGGCCGTACAGGTCTGCGACCTGCTGCAACGTGGGCATCTCGGCACGGCACGGCTCGCACCAGCTGGCCCAAAAATTAAGCAGTACTGCACGGCCTTGCACATCAGGCCATTGCCAGGTTTTGCCGGTGGTGTCCAGGAGACCGAGGCTGGACACCGGGCCAGACCAGGGCGTGACCTCATAAGCCAGGCCGGTCAAACCCTGTGCATGGGCCAGTCGCCCTGCAGCAGACGTGACAAGGGCGGGTAACAGCAGGGAAGCCTGCAGGGCAAGGCGGCGGTTTGGGTGCATCGCGCTATGCTAGCAGGGCCGCTTTACCCTTGATACATGGCCTGTTTACCTTGAAAAATTTGCCTTCACGCCCGCCAAGGTTTATCAACCTGCGCAAAACCCACAACGCAGCGCCTGGCGATGTCCAGCTCGAATTGACGCATGGCCTGCTGGCTGAATCGGCCAGCGTGGCGCCCAAGTTTTTCTACGACCCACTGGGTTGCCGCCTGTTCGAAGCGATCACCGAACTGCAGGAGTACTACCCGACCCGGACCGAGGCCGGCATTTTTCAAGCCTGGCAAACGCAGATCGCCGCCGCCATCGCATCCAGCGGCATTCGCAACACCTGCCTGATTGACCTGGGAGCTGGCAATTGCGCCAAGGCCGAGGCGCTGATACCGCAGCTGTTGCCACGTCAGTACGTCCCGGTGGACATCTCCTGTGATTTTTTACGAGCCTCTGCCGGGCGGGTACAAGCCCGCTTTCCGGCACTGGATATCGTTGGTGTGGGCATGGATTTTTCAAGCCAGATGGTCTTGCCAGACGCGGTGCAAGGCCATGACCGGGTGTTTTTTTATCCAGGTTCGAGCCTGGGCAACTTCTCGCCCGTACAAAGCCTGGCGTTTTTGCAGCAACTGACCGCCCCCTCGCAAGGCGCTGCATGCGGCCTGTTGCTGGGCATTGACCTGGTCAAGGACAGCGCCACACTCGTAGCCGCTTACGATGACGTGCTGGGCGTGACAGCAGCGTTTAATAAGAACCTGCTGCGCCACGTCAATGCGCGGCTTCGGTCGGATTTCGATACGCGCCAGTGGCAGCACGTAGCGCTGTTCAACGCGGCACATTCACGCATTGAGATGCATCTGCAGGCAACGCACGACCTGACGGTGTGCTGGCCGGGTCACATGCGCCGGTTCAGCGCGGGCGAGCGCATTCACACCGAACACTCGTACAAGTACACGCTGAAGGCGATGACCACATTGCTCCAGCAGGCCGGATTTAGCCATGTAGAGCACTGGACAGACGCCAACAGCTGGTTCGGTGTTTTCTGGGCAGTGGTTTAGAAAAAAGCTTTGTAGGCTTTAAACACGGGGGTCACATGCTATTGATTATGTAGCATTCGCTTTATTTGGTAAAAAGATTCTGCAGCGTCGCAAAACCCTTGAACTCAATCGCGTTTCCGGACGGATCGAGAAAGAACATCGTGGCCTGCTCACCTGGCTCACCCTTGAAGCGGATATGCGGCTCAATCACAAAATGGGTGCCAGCGGCCGTGAGTTTGTCAGCCAGCGTCTGCCATTGCGCCATGTTCAGCACCGCGCCGAAGTGGCGCACAGGCACGTTGTGCCCATCGACCGCGCTGGTTTGTTTGTGACCGCATTCGTCCGGAGCCAGGTGGGCCACGATCTGGTGACCATAAAAATCAAAGTCTACCCAGTCGGCAGAACTACGGCCTTCAGGGCAGCCCAGCAAGTCGCCGTAAAACTGGCGCGCCAGGGCGATGTCGTGAACCGGAAACGCAAGGTGAAATGGTGGGTTGGTAGCTGTGGGCGTGGTCATAGGGTGTTGTTAAAGCGAATTTATAAAGCCGACATTCACTTTAAAGGGTTTCGCCCGGCATTGAAAGCCGCTCACGTTAACTATTTTTTTATTACGCCAGGTTTGCGCCAGCACGCCAGCTAGCCAGGCTGCTATGCATCAGTTAAATAACCATGAAAGCTGCCTCAACCGCAACAAATACGGGTGCCAGGCGCTACTATTTTTGTAGTGCACAGCCGACCCGTAAATGCTGCAAAAAATTACTTCATGCCATATTTGACTTTAGCGTCGTTATGACAAGTATCTTTGACCGTCCCTGCCAGGCTGTCGCAACGCTCTTTGGCGGCCTTGTACATGGCTTCGCGCTCGTCGGCGCCAGCTTCTTTCTTGACACTGGTCATTTTTTCAGCCTTGCTGCTGCTGGTGTCAGCCGCTACTTTGGCAATTTTGGCGTCTTCTCTGGCCTTGACGTGCACAACCTTGGCGTCTTTCACGCAAACATCCTTGGCATTGCCAGACAAGTCGTCGCATTTTTCTTTTGCCGTGTCGTATGCTGCATCGGCTTTAGCCATGCTCACTTTCTGGGTGTGCTTCGCGCTAGGCTCGTACTGCGCTTCGAGTTCTGCTTTGGCGACTTTTTCAACGCCTTTGGCTTCGGAGACGCAAATGTCCTTGGCGTTCGCTTTAAGGCTAGTGCACTTGGCTTTAGCAGCTTTGTACTCGCTGGTAATGCCATCTTTTTGGGTTTTGTATTCAGCTTTTGTGAGCGCCATGGCATGGCCTGCAAAGGTACAAGACAGCGCGACAGTCAGCATGAGAAGTTTGTGTTTCATTTGGAATCCTTTAAAAATATGGAAAGATACGTTCAATCAACAGGGTTTGTTCAATAGCGCTCAAAGAAATTGGTTGGGTTTTTTTTGTGCCAGGCCGTAACCTGCTTTTCAGCCTCGTCCCTGGTGATGCCGTGGCGCTCTTGAATGCGGCCCAACAGCTGTTCACGCTTGCCAGCAATCACATCGAGGTCATCGTCGGTGAGCTTGCCCCATTGCTCTTTGACCTTGCCTTTGAATTGAAGCCAGTTACCTTCTACGGTGTCTTTATTCATAGCGTTTCTCCTGAAAATGTTGAGGAGTCCGCAGGAGCTTGCGTGCGGCTTCATGCCGATTGCAAACCCGTCAACGGGACATTCACACCTTAAGTTGAAGCGCTGCGCCGACCGGTAGTCCGGCGTATGGATTGGGCGTAGGTTGATGCCTACTGCGGTGCGCGGGTAAGAGTCAGGGCTACCGGGATCGCAAGGTACGGCTAAGGAGCACTACTGGAAGCAGGCCTACCAGCACCAGTGCCAACGCAGGCAACGCGGCCTCGCCGAGTCGCTCGTCCCGTGCCAGCTGGTAAGCCACCACAGCCAGGGTGTCGCTGTTGAATGGCCGCAGCACCAGAGTAGCGGGCAGCTCTTTCATCACGTCCACAAACACCAGCAAACCGGCCGCTGCGACCGAGCGCCTGAGCAACGGCCAATGCACGCGCACCAGGAGTCCTGCACCCGTGGTACCCAGCATGCGTGCGCTGTCATCGAGGCTGATCGGTATACGCGTGTAGCCGCTTTGCAGGGATTGCAGGGCCACCGCGCCAAAGCGCACCAGATAAGCCCAGACAACGCCAAGCACCGTGGCTGTGACCCAATAACCCACACCGCTTGCTGGCGCTGCAGATTGCAGCCACCCCACCGGCATCAACAGCCCCACCACAATCACGGCGCCTGGCACGGCATATCCCAGACCCACCAGTTGAGCGGCTGAACGGGTGAGGGTTGAGGGCTGGCAGCGAGCGGCAAAAGACAGGCCCAGGGCGAGGGCTGTGGCCAGCGCTGCACTCAAGCCGGCCAGCCAGATGCTGTTGAGTGTCCAGCCAAGAAATTGTGACCACAGCAGGTTGTCCCAGCCGCGCACCAGGGGCCGCAACATGAACAGCACCGGCAACACAAAACCCAACACGATCGGTAATGCGCAGACGCCCCAGGCCAATGCGGCACGCCCGCCTGTGAGCTGCACGGGTGAGGCATCAGCGCCGCTTTGGTGTCCGCCCCGGTTGGTGGCAAAGCGCATGCGTTTTTGGGCGACGTGCTCCACACGCAGCAGGGCGCCCACCACCACCAGCAGCACGCCAGCCAGTTGGGCTGCAGCCACGCGGTTGTCCATGGCCAGCCAAGCCTTGTAAATGCCGGCTGTAAAGGTTTGAATGCCAAAGTAGCTGGACACCCCAAAATCGGCCAGCGTTTCCATCAGGGCCAGCGCCACACCGGCGGCTATGGCGGGCCGCGCCAGCGGCAAAGCGACCTCCAGGATACGGCGCGACAACGGCGCGCCCAGCAGGCGTGCGGCTTCCATCAAATGCGTGGCGCGCTCGGACAATGCGGTGCGGGCCAGCAAATACACGTAAGGGTACAGCGCCAGCGTAAATACCAGCACCCCCCCTTTTAAACTACGCACTTCGGGCAACAGGCGACCACTCAAGCCAAAGGTGTCACGCAGCCACACCTGCAAAGGCCCGGCATACTGCAAAAAGTCGGTGTAGGCATAAGCCACCACGTAGGCGGGCATGGCCAGGGGCAAAAGCAGCGCCCATTCGAACACCCGTCGCCCGGGAAACTCAAACAGCGTCACGGCGCTGGCGGTCCCCATGCCCACCACGGCCACACCCAGCGCCACACTCAGGCAAAGCACCAGAGAAGTCCAGGCGTAGTCGGGCAGCACAGTTTGCAACATCTGGACCAAAATACCGCTGGCAACGCTGTCGAATTGCAGCCATGCCAGCGCGACGCTCAGCACAGGAAGCATCAACACGCCGACCAGCAATAACAAAACCAAGGGCGTGAGGGAATCAACGAAAGGACGGCGAAGCATGGTGGCCCGGGAAATACAAAAAATGGGTGCGAAAAATAGCTGCTGAAAATGAATGTAAATAAGAATTGTAGGCATCTACACTTAACCATATGTTTCTGGAAATATCCAAGCTTGGTGTTCACTACGCGGGCA
>JANXTM010000143.1 GCA_025352405.1 Polaromonas sp. | reverse complement strand
TGCGAAGTGACTTCACGGTCAATCACGGCAAACGAGTCGTGCTCAATCGCACGGCCCGCGGCTGTGAGTTGCTCGGTGACGGTGTTCAGATTGGGACTGGTCATGCGTGCTTGTGCGGATGTGGGTGGTCGTGCCCATGGTCATGGCTGTGGTCATGGCTGTGGTCATGCGCGTGGTCATGGTTGTGCTCGGGCGTCGCCTTGTGGGGATGATCGTGAGGATGATCGTGTGCAGCGTCACGTGCATGATCTTGCGGCTGCCGATGAATCTGAATCACTGCCTGAGGTGCCTGAACCGCTTGAGCCGCTTGAAGCGCTGGATGTGCGTGCTCATGTGGATGGTCGTGCGCATGGTCATGGTCGTGGTTATGCGGCATGGCGTCGTCATGGTGATGCCCGCCCATGCCATTTTCGACGCCAAACTCCCGGTATTTACAACCATCGCAAGGCATCAGCGAATCCGCTTTGCCGCGCTTCAGATCGTTCACGCGCTCTTCCAGCAGCTCGAAAACTTCACGCTCAAAACCAAAGTAGGCGGTTGAGGTGAAACGAATCGTTGGATACTGAGTTCTCAAGTTGGCCACCTGCTTGGTGATGCGTTCGACCAGTGTGCCGTTGAACAGGTAGTACGGCAACACCACCACCTGCGTCATGCCGAGCAGGCTCTGGCGCTGCACGGCTTTTTCAAGGCGTGGCCAGGTGATGCCCGTAAAAGCCAGGTCGACCAGTTCATGGTCGGTTTCTTCCATCACCCAACGCGCCATCTTGGCCATGTCGCCGTTGGCTTGCCGGTCAGATGAACCACGCCCCAAAATGACGACTCCGGTGGTTTGCGGGTCGGGCATGTCCAGTGCCTGCATGGCCCCTTTGAGGCGGCGTTTGAGAATTGACAAGATATGGTCGCAGGCGCTCAAGTGCGGTGCGTACAAAAACTGGACCTGCGGAAACTTAAGGCGCGCGCCGTCAATGGCTTGCGGAATGTCCATCTTGACGTGGCCGGCGGCGTTCAAAATCAGCGGCACCACCAGCACGCGCTGGGAGCCGTTGGCGGCGCGGCGCAAGCCCTCACTCATGGTGATTTCTGAAAACTCGATAAAACAAATTTCGATGCGCCATGCGGGCTGGCGCACGCGCCACTGCTGGGCAAACGTTTCAATCTCATCATTGCCGGATTTTTCACGCGAGCCGTGGCCCACTAAAAGGATGGTGTCTGAAGTCATGCTGTTTCCTTGGTGTCGGGTGAGATCTGGGGTACGGTATCGGATGAAGTGTGGGGTGAAGTGTCAGATAAGGTGTCGATGGGCGTGTAGGGGGAGAAAGCCAGCGCATCGCCCTCGCTGACGCTGCTGGCGCGTCTAAACCGGTGGGTAAAACTGGCGTCGTAGAGTTTGGACTTGGCAAGCGTTTGCCAGTGCCTGGCGCCCAGCGTCGGGCTGGCAATAATCATCGACTGGCTGACAATTTTGGCTTCACGGCACAAAGCCTGGATCGTCGCAACCGTGCCGCGAACAATTTTTTGCTCGCCCGGCCAACTGGCCCTGTGCACCACCACCATTGGTGCATCAGGCGACCAGCCGGCTTCCAGCAACGCCGCCGTGACCCGGCCCATCAGGGTGATGCTCAAAAAGATGCACAAGGTGCTGTGATGCGCAGCCAGCGCCGCAAGCGACTCGCCCTCAGGCATCGGCGTGCGGCCTTCTACTCTGGTAAAAATAACCGTCTGTGTGACTTCGGGCAGCGTCAGGCTTTCAACCGCCGCCGCCGCTGATGCCATGGCCGACGACACGCCGGGTACCACTTCAATCGCAATGCCTGCCGCATCCAGCGGCTGCACCAGCTCGATCAGCGCGCCATACAGGCCGGGGTCACCGGTTTGCAAGCGCACGACCGTGGCGCAGCGGGCCGCCTGCTCTATCAGCCAGGCCGACATCTGCTCAAGTGTCATGTCTTTGCTGTCAAGCACCACACAGCTTTCCGGTGCCCAGCGGGTGGCCGCCTCACTGACCAGCGAGCCGGCAAATAAAATCGCGCCGGCACGCTCTATCAGTGCCCGCCCTTTCACGGTGATGAGCTCTGGATCACCCGGCCCAGCGCCGACAAACCAGACTTTTCCTAACGGCGGTGTGGCGCCATGTGCAGCAGACAGTGACAAAGGGATGCTCATAAAGGTTGCTTATAGTTTGGGCAGAGCCAGCCATTGGCCTGCCAACTGATGAACGGCGATGCGCTGGTCAAACACGGCCTCAAGTGCGCGGTGGGTGGCCGCATCGCCACAACCGCCCTGATGCGTGACGCGGCCTTGCGACATCACCACCAGTGCATCGGCCTGCAAGGCGAACGAAATCTCGTGCAACACACTCACGACGGTCTTGCCGCTGGCCACCAATGCCTTGACGGTCAGCAGCCAGTCGGTCTGGTGCGGCGGATCGAGGTTGGCGAGGGGCTCGTCCATCAGCAGCACCTCTGCCTCAACGGCCAGTGCGCGCGCCAGCAACACGCGCTGTCGCTCGCCGCCCGAAAGCTGCCCCAGCGTGCGGAAGCGCCAGTCCCACGCGTGGGTGGTGCGCAGGGCGTGTTCGACGGCTGCGTGGTCTTGCATACTGGGCGGGGCCAACCAGGGTTGGTGCGGCAGGCGACCCAGCATGGTGACGTCGTAGGCTGTCAAATCGTCTGCCGAGGCTTCGTTTTGACCTAGCCATGAAAGCTGCACAGCCCGTTGCTTGGGCTTCAGATTACCCACGGCGTGGCCGAGCAAGGCCACCTCACCGCGGTAGGGCAACAGGCCCGCCAGCACTTTCAACAACGTAGACTTGCCTGCACCGTTCGGGCCAACAACGCTGGTCCAGCGGGCCAGCGGAAGTTGCAGCGAAATGTCATGCAAAACCTCAAAATTTCCCAGGCTGGCGCATATATTACGGGCGCTGATAGCTATTGATTCAATAGCATGCGACTGGCTGCTGTACGTCGTTTTTACGGCGGTCATAACCCTGACCCCCTGCCGGTATGCCGATGCATCAGCCACAGCAAATAGCCGCCACCCAGCACGGCCGTGAGCACTCCAACCGGCAACTCTTGCGGCGCAATCAGCCAGCGCGCCAGAATGTCTGCGGCCGTGAGCAGCACTGCACCCATCAGCCCGGACAGCACAATCAAACGGCCGTGCGTGGTTTTGACGACCGAGCGCACCAGGTGCGGCGCAGCGAGGCCCACAAAGGCAATCAGGCCGGTTTGCGCGACGGCGGTGCCGGTGGCCAGCGCCAGCACAGCGATCAGCGCCATGCGCATGTGCGGCAAATTAAGTCCCAGGCTTTGCGCGGTGGACTCGCCCAGCGCCAGGCCATCCAGCACATGGCTCATCATCCAGGCGGCCACCACGCTCACGACCAGTACCGAGCCCATCACGGCGCAGGCGGTCCAGTCTACAAAGGCCGTGCTGCCAAGCATGAAAGACTGCATCGCCTGCATGATGTCGGGGTTGAGCAACAAGAGCAGCGAGCTGACCGCCCCCAGCACCACGCCCACCACCACCCCGGCCAGCAACAAGCGCAGGGTGTGCTGCACGCCTTTGGCCAACAGCAGCGTGAGCATCACAGCGGCCACGGCACCTGTAAAAGCGGCGCTGGTCATGCCGATGCGCGCCAGCCAGTGCGCGGCCACGGGCGATACGCCGAGCAGCACCGTGGCAATCACCTCACCCAGCACTGCACCCGAAGCGCTGCCGAGCAGATACGGGTCTGCCAGCGGGTTGCGAAACAAGCCTTGGGCCACCGCACCGGCCAGGCCAAACAGCGCACCCGCCAGCCAGCCGCCAGTGGTGCGCGGCAGCCTGATCTCCCACACGATCTGCAAAGCTTGCGGATCACGCTGCAGGTTGAGAAGCGACTCAAAGCCCGTGCTGCCAACCGCCAGACCCAACAGCAGCAGCAGCGCAGACGCCAGCAGCAACCCGGTGGCGAGCAGCCAGGCTCTACGTTGCTGGTCGGTGGTGTGCGCTGTCACCGAGGCGCACCTGCAGCATATTTTTCAAGGCAACCGGCCATGAGGCGGGCAGCTTCTGCCATGCGCGGGCCGGGGCGCACCACCACGTCGGCATCGGCCACGCCAAACACACAAATGCGCTTGTCCCTCACAGCCTTGATGCTGCTCCAGCCGGGGTAAGGCAGCATGTCCTGCATGCTGCGGTTGCCGATCATGATCAGGTCCGGATTGGCGCGCACCACAAACTCGGGGTTGAGCTTGGGAAAAGGCCCCAACGCGGCAGGCACCACATTTTTCGCACCCAGACGCTGAAGTGTTTCACCGATGAAAGACGACTCACCTGCGGCATAAGGCCCGCGGCTGACCTCAAAATAGACACGGGTGTTTTTGGCGTTGGCCGACAGTGACTGGCTGGCAGCCGATACGCTGCTGTCTATGATGCGCCACAGGCGATCAGCGCCCTGCGCGTCGGGCACCGCCAGCAACCCTCCCAGCTTGTGCAGCACGCGCTTCACATCGGCATGGCTTTTGGTTTCCAGTGCCACCACCTTGAGGCCCAGCGCTTCAAGCCGTCCACTGGCGCGCGATGCGCTGGAGACCAGCACCACATCGGGCTTGAGGGCCACAATAGCTTCAATGTTGGGGTCCATGCCGCCGCCCAGTTGCGGCAAAAGCTTCACGCTGGCTGGATAGTTGGAATAACGGTCTACGCCGATAAGGCGCTGGCATTGCTCCATCGCGCAGACGCTTTCGGTCAGCGACGGCAGCAGCGACACAATGCGCTGTGGCGGCTGCTCAAACGCGACGGTCACGCCCCGGTCGTCGGTGATCTGCACGGCATGGGCTGCAACCGAAACGGCCAGGCAAAGCAGCAATGCAAGTACCCGTGTCATGGTTGCCCCTTCAAGGTGAGCGGCAAACCAGCCACCATCAGCGTCACGCGCGCACAAACTGCCGCGACTTCCTGGTTGAGCCGACCCAGCGCGTCGACAAAATCGCGGGTTTCGCGTCCCATGGGGATCACGCCCAGACCGATCTCGTTGCCAACCAGAATGACCGGACCGGCTGCACCCACGATTACTCCTGAAAGAAGAGCATCAAGCCTCCGTACTTGCAGCCGCAGAGGCTTTTTTGATTCATCATTTTCAGCAGGCATGAGCTGGTTGGTGAGCCACAGTGTCAGGCAGTCCACCACGACAAGGGTGTGGGCGTTGCTGCAGCTGGCCAGTGCTTCGGGCAGGGCCAGGGGCTCTTCATGCGTGCGCATGCCGGGCACGCGCTCTGCCCGGTCAAGCTGGTGGCGGGCGATGCGCGCACGCATCTCGTCGTCCCACGGCTGGCCAGTGGCAATCAACACCGCTTCGTGGCTGGGTGATTGCGCCAGCCAGCTGCGCGCCAGCAATTCGGCACGGCGCGATTTTCCGCTGCGCTGGCCGCCCAGGATGAATTCGCTACGCGCTAGCATATTGGACGTCATGTCGACAGGCCGCCCTTAGGCGGGACAGCCCCCCCGGGGGGCAGCGCAGTACGCGAAGCGACAAGCGTGGGGGTCATATCCCAGGCCATGATGATCTTGTGCAGTTGTTCAACGCCATCGGTCAGCGCTGCCGGGCCAGGCTGCAAAATGTCGGCCGACTTGATTTCAAACAGTTGGCCGTTTTTAACCGCGTTGACGTCCTGCCAGCCGGGCCGCGCACGCACATGCGCAGGGCGAAACCTGCGGCCGCACCAGGAGCCCAAGATAATGTCGGGGTTGCGCGCCACGATCTCACAGCCATCGGCGATGATGCGGCCCTTCCCCATGGGCTCTGTGGCCAGCTCGGGAAAGCAGTCGTCACCGCCCGCAATGCCGATCAGCTGGGACACCCAGGCAATGGCGCTGATGTGCGGGTCATACCACTCTTCAAAAAATACGCGTGGACGGCGTTTGAGGGTGGCCGCAGCCTTCTCAATCGCCAGCAAGCGGCCCTGCATGGTGTTGATCAGCGCCAGGCCGCGCGCCGCTTGCCCGACCATGGCTGCGAGTTGATACATCATGGAGAAGATCTCCGCCACGCTGCGCTGGTTGAAGATGGTGACCTGAATGCCTTTTTTAACCAGCTGTGACGCAATGTCAGCCTGCAGGTCTGAAAAGCCAATCACACAGTCAGGCTGCAGCTCAACAATCTTGTCGATCTTGGCGCTTAAAAAGGCGCTGACCCTGGGTTTTTCTTCACGCGCCCTGGGTGGCCTGACCGTGTAGCCCGAAATGCCAACAATGCGGCGCTCTTCGCC
>JANXTM010000099.1 GCA_025352405.1 Polaromonas sp. | reverse complement strand
AATGTTCGCGGGCACTGAAGAAGCACCCGGTGAGGTGATTTTGTATCAGGGCCGCAGCTACAAAAGCTACCGCGGCATGGGCAGCATTGGTGCCATGCAGCAGGGAAGTGCAGACCGTTACTTTCAGGAATCGTCGACTGGAAATCCCAATGCTGACAAGCTGGTACCCGAAGGCATTGAAGGCCGCGTGCCTTACAAGGGCTCGATGGTCGCCATCGTGTTCCAGATGGCCGGCGGCCTGCGTGCCAGCATGGGTTATTGCGGTTGCGAGACGATTGACGACATGCAAAACAAAGCCGAGTTTGTAGAGATCACCTCTGCAGGTATTCGCGAAAGCCATGTGCACGACGTCCAGATCACCAAAGAAGCGCCAAACTACAGAGCAGACTAAGCGGTCTGCAGACATGAAGGCGTCTGGCAGCAGGCGCCTTTTTTCCTTTTTTGCCAGGGAATTGTTTTTCATGCAACACCAGAAAATTCTCATCCTCGACTTTGGTTCCCAAGTCACGCAACTGATCGCCCGCCGCGTGCGTGATGCGCATGTATTTTGCGAAGTACATTCCTGCGATGTCACGGATGACTGGGTTCGGGAATACGCAAAAGACGGCAACCTGAAAGGCGTCATCCTTTCGGGCAGCCATGCCAGCATTTACGAAGATTCAACTGACAAGGCACCGCCATCGGTTTTCGAGCTGGGTATCCCGGTGCTGGGCATTTGCTACGGTATGCAGGCGATGGCGTTTCAGCTGGGCGGCAAAGTTGAAGGCGGCCACAAACGGGAGTTTGGCGCTGCCAACGTGCGCGCCCGTGGCCATACAGCGCTGCTGAAGAACATTGTCGACCACACCACGCCAGAGGGGCAGGGCATGCTCGACGTCTGGATGAGCCACGGCGACAAAGTGACCGAGCTACCGCCCGGCTTCAAATTGATGGCCTCCACCGAAAGCTGCCCGATCGCCGGCATGGCCGATGAAGCCAGGGGCTTTTACGGGCTGCAGTTTCACCCTGAAGTGACCCATACCAAACAGGGTGACGCCATTCTCAGGCGCTTTGTACTGGATATTTGCGGCACCCGCCAGGACTGGATCATGGGCGACTACATCAGCGAAGCGATTGAAAAAATCCGTCAGCAAGTGGGAGACGAAGAAGTTATTTTGGGTCTTTCCGGCGGTGTCGATTCATCGGTTGCTGCAGCCCTGATTCACCGTGCCATTGGCGAGCAGTTAACCTGCGTGTTTGTTGACCACGGCCTCTTGCGGTTAAACGAAGGCAACATGGTGATGGACATGTTTGTTGACAAACTGCACGCCAAAGTAATTCGTGTAAATGCTGCAGATCAGTTTTTAGGCCACCTTGCAGGTGTCAGTGAGCCGGAGGCCAAACGCAAGATCATCGGGCGCGAGTTTGTAGAGGTTTTCAAGGCTGAGGCGCAACGTTTACGTGCGGGAGATGCTGCAAAAAAAGGAGCAGAATGGCTCGCGCAAGGCACCATCTACCCTGACGTTATCGAGTCTGGCGGCGGTAAAAACAAAAAAGCTGTGACCATCAAAAGCCACCACAACGTTGGCGGCCTGCCTGAGCAACTCGGCCTCAAGCTGCTGGAGCCATTGCGCGAGCTGTTCAAGGACGAAGTCCGCGAACTCGGCGTGGCACTTGGGCTGCCGCATGACATGGTCTACCGCCACCCGTTTCCTGGCCCCGGCCTGGGCGTGCGCATTTTGGGCGAAGTCAAAAAAGAATATGCCGACCTGTTGCGCCAAGCCGATGCGATTTTTATAGAAGAGCTGCACAATTTCAAGGACAATGCCACCGGCAAAAACTGGTACCAGCTGACCAGCCAGGCATTCACTGTTTTTCTGCCCGTCAAATCAGTCGGCGTGATGGGCGATGGCCGCACGTACGATTACGTGGTGGCCCTGCGTGCCGTGCAAACCAGCGATTTCATGACAGCCGATTGGGCCGAGCTGCCTTATGCGCTGCTTAAAAAAGTATCCAGCCGCATCATCAATGAAGTGCGCGGCATCAACCGCGTGACCTATGACGTGAGCTCCAAACCGCCCGCGACGATTGAGTGGGAATAGCAGGCCATGGCAATGGTCAAACGCATGCGGACTGGCTTGCAGTGAACCGCATTTAAACCAGATTCAACCATGTACCTCCCGCCTCATTTCGCAGCTAAAGACCAGGCTATCGCTTACGAACTGATCCGGGAAAATCCGTTCGCAAGCCTCATTTCCAACGATGACAACAACCTGCCGTTTGTCACGCCGCTGCCCCTGCATCTGCTTGAAGACGATGGCGCAACCTTGCTGCTCGGTCACTGCGCCAAACCCAACCCCCACTGGCGTTATCTTCAGGTGCGGCCTCAAGCCGTGGTGACCTTCATGGGGCCACATGCTTATATGACGCCGCGCGTCTACCCCGACCTGGCGCGTGTACCGACATGGAATTATGTGATGGTGCATTGCACGGTTGAGGCAAAAATCATCGACACCTTCGATGACAAGGACCGCCTGCTCAAGCACCTGATTGCCGACCACGACCCGGCTTATGCCGACCAGTGGCGCGGCTTGGGCGAAGCGTACCAGCACAAGATGATGGACGGCATCGTCGCCTTTGAGCTCAGGGTGCTTGACATGCAATGCAAGATAAAAATCAACCAACACCGCCCCGAAGCCCATGTGGCGATGAAGGCCGCTTACGCAGTCGGCAACGACAACGAGCGCGCGCTGGCCCAGTGGATGGATAAACTCGGATTTTCCGGACTTTCCAAACTTTGAAGGGCGATGCCATGCGGGCCATTTTTGGTGTTTTGAGTCTGCTTCTTGTAATGGCCGTGGTTGGGCTGCTTGTTAAAAAGCAGCTTGCATCGACCCAGCAAGCCATCCCCACGCGGACATTACCCGCGCTGGCAACTTCCGCGCCCACGTCCTCTGGCGCAGAGTCCACGCCCGCCAAACCTGTGGGTACTGTTCAGGCGCAATCGCAACAGATCCAGCAGCAGTACAAACAGGCGATCGATGCCGCAATGCAGCAGGCCAGGCCTGTACCTGATGAAAAATAGCAAAAAAATAATATGATTAAAAAGGTCTTAGAGCCTTATTTTATATGGGCTATATGCTATCAAATAAATAGTATTCATGCTTGACGAGGCATCTGATCGTTGGATGGCGCTAGCCCTTGCGCAGGCCGGTCTGGCAGCTGCTGCCGGAGAGGTTCCCGTAGGTGCAGTGGTGGTGCGGCGTGGTGAGGTGATTGCCGCCGGCCGCAATGCGCCCGTGGATGCACTCGACCCGACCGCCCATGCCGAGATCGTGGCCCTGCGGGCAGCGGCGCTGGTTGTTGGAAATTACCGGCTCGATGACTGCGAGCTCTACGTCACGCTGGAGCCATGCGCCATGTGCAGCGGGGCCATGCTGCATGCCCGGTTGAAACGTGTCGTTTTTGGCGCGCTTGACCCCAAAACGGGCGCAGCCGGCTCTGTCGTCAATCTGTTTTCGCAGCCGCAGCTTAACCACCAAACGGCCCTGCAGGGCGGGATGATGGCTGCCGACAGCGCGGCATTGTTGCAGAACTTCTTCCGGCAACGCCGTGCCGACCAACGTGACGACGCCAAAATGAACCACCCGCTGCGGGACGACGCGCTAAGAACACCCGACAACGCCTTTGAAAACTTGCCCGACTACCCGTGGCCGGCGAAATATATCAGCAACTTACCAGCGTTGGACGGCTTGCGCCTGCATTACCTTGATGAGGGAGAGGCCGTAGCACGAGCGGGCCAATTGACGTACGTCTGCCTGCATGGCAACCCGGCCTGGAGCTATCTTTACCGCAAGATGATCCCTGCTTTTCTGCAGGCTGGGCACCGGGTGATAGCGCCTGACCTGATCGGTTTTGGCAAAAGCGACAAGCCTAAAAAAGACAGCTTTCACAGCTTCAGCACGCATCGGCAGATATTGCTTGAACTGGTGGAGCGGCTTGATTTGCAAAACGTTGTGTTGGTTGTGCAAGATTGGGGCGGTATTCTTGGCCTGACACTGCCCTTGGCTGCGCCACAACGCTACATCGGTTTGCTGGTGATGAACACCCTGCTCGCCTGCGGTGATGCACCTTTGTCCACAGGCTTTTTGGCTTGGCGCGAGATGTGCGTCAAAAACCCGGATTTTGACGTTGCACGCCTGTTTCTCCGCGGTAATCCCGACATGAGCCCGCAAGCCTGTGCAGCCTACAACGCACCGTTTCCAGACCGTGGGCACCGCGCAGGGACACGCGCTTTTCCAGCCATGGTGCCTGAATTCCGGGATTCAGAGGGTGCAGAAATAGCCCGCCAGGCACGCGACTTTTGGAGCAAACGCTGGACTGGCCAGTCCCTGATGGCCATCGGCGCACAAGATCCCGTATTGGGAATACCTGTCATGCGAGAACTGCAAACCCTTATCAAGGGCTGCGGTGACCCGCTGGTGCTCGAAAGCGCTGGTCATTTTGTCCAGGAGCAGGGCGAGCAGGTCGCGCACCGCGCTGCGCACTACTTCAAACTTTGAAGTAAATACGCCATCGGCCTACAAGCGCGATGGGCTATGTCGCACAAACCGGATGAAACCTGGCCGAAACAATCAGTGCAGGAGGCACGGTCCGCCTTTTTTTGACTGCGGGCATGCAGCTTTCTTTTTAAAGGCGTACTTCATGCACCAGACGATTGCCGCCAACGACTCGGCTGTTTTTCATCAAAAACTTGCGCGTTATAACGTCACACGCGCGGCCCCAGCCATGCCTTCATTGCTGTGGCAGGAAGCACTCCAGGACGAAGCGGCGTGGCAGCTTGCGGAAGGAAACTACCTTGAACGCCTGCGTCAGCAGGTCGCGCCGTTGATCGGTGGCCACGCGGGTGACGCTGAGCATTTTGTTACCTGGTTTGAATCGCTTGCGCAGACAGGTCCCGGGCAGCAACATCTTTTGTTTGATTGGCTGGCGCGCGACGCAACGCTGGCGCAGATGCGCTGGTTTTTGACGCAGGAAGCCGCCGGTGAAGCAGGGTTCGATGATTTGCTCGCCTACACTCAGGTCAAGTTACCGATACGCGCCAAGCTTGAATGCGCACGCAACTATTGGGACGAGATGGGTCACGGCAAAGAAAGCGCCATGCATGGGCAGATGCTGGACCGCATGGTGCGCGAGCTCAATTTACAACCCACCCTTGAAACAACTGTGTGGGAGTCGCTGGCTTTGAGCAACACCATGCTGGGTTTGGCCATGACCCGCCGGTATGCCTACCAGTCGCTGGGCGCACTGGGCGTGATCGAGCTGACGGCCCCCTCCCGCGTGCGCAAGGTGTCGCAGGGCATGAAACGGCTCGGCTTGGATGGGCGCATGCGTGCCTATTTTGACTTGCATACGGCGCTCGATGTGTCCCATGCCAAGGCCTGGATTCGCGAAATCATCCAGCCATTGGTCCAAGCGGATCCCGGCTGTGCCCGGTTTATAGCGGAGGGCGCCATGATGCGCCTGGTCTGCGGTGAGCGTTGTTTTGAGCGTTATGCCGCAGAGTTGCAATCGGCAACCAGCAAAAAAACGGCGGTCGCGGCATGCTGAGTGCACCCCTGGCTGATGTTCTGGCGTGCCCTGTAGCCGCGCCCCGTGCACTGCCCATCCCGCCACTGGCGCTGTTGCTCAGCGAGCTTGCCGCCAGCAACTACAGTTTTATTACACCGACACCGCTGACGCACCAGCGCGTGGTGGCGCGCAGAGGGCATAAGGCGCAGCAACCAAGCCGCTCAGCCACATCAGGCCAGCTGGCCAGCACATTGCGCGATATATTTGGCTGGAATCTCCAGTTCGAATCAGCCGCGGTGCGGCCCGATTTGCTGGCATTGATGGAGGACATCGGCATCTTGCGATCCCACGGTGATTTATTTTCAAGTACGGTCCGGGTCTCCAGTGTTGATGATGATTTGTTTGTGCATTCGGCGTACCCCACCACGCAGGACAACGCTGTGTTTTTTGGCCCTGACACCTACCGTTTCGCCCGCTTCATACAGCAGGGTATCGAGTCAACACAGAGCTGGCGGGTTGGGGCAGGGCGGGCACATGGCGGCAGGCCACTGCGCGTGCTTGATGTCGGGTGTGGCGGCGGACCCGGCGGTGTGGTGGCCGCGCGGTGTTTTAAAAAACTGGAGCTGCCGTGTGCCGTGGTGATGAACGACATCAACCCACTGGCCTTGCATTACACGGCTGTCAATTCGGCTTTTGCGGGCATACCCGTCGAACTTGCGCTGGGTGATGCATTGTCCGCGGTTGGCGGGCAGTTCGATCTGGTTATTTCAAACCCACCCTACCTGGACGATGCGTCCGCACGGGCCTACCGGCATGGCGGTGCACGCCTAGGCCGCGCTTTGAGTGCGCGCATTGCTGCAGAAGTTCTTCCACGGCTGGCACCTGGCGGGCAGTTGCTGCTCTACACCGGCGTGGCGATGGTTGATGGTTGGGACCCGTTTATAGCCGAGATGCTTCCGCTGCTGGCCCGGTCAGATTGCGACTGGTCGTATGCAGAGATTGATCCGGATGTATTTGGTGAAGAGCTCGAGCAACCGGTGTATGCCCATGTTGACCGCATCGCGGCTGTTGGCCTGGTTGTCACGCGCCACAGCGCTGCGTCCTAATGCACGCCGAATTGCCTGTCCCCGCAGGCCTGCTTTCCGGCAGCGATATTCAGCCTGAGCGCCCGGGTCGCAGCACGCTTGAGCGCATGCCCAAGTGGCTGATTTGCGTTCCCCTGACGTTCCAGTGGCTCTGGCTGGCACTTCGCTACCGAAGCCTCACATTACCTTCTACAGCTAATCCCAGGATCACATCAGGTGGATTGGTAGGCGAAGGCAAGCTCGAATACTTTGAGGGTATGGGCCCCATCGCGAGAGCCACCACCGCAAGCTACGTCGCAGTTTCCACACACAGCATACCGTCAGGTGCGGCGTTACGGCAACTGATGCGGCGCGCCGTTTTGTTTTTCCCGCTGGTTGCCAAACCCGACCTGGGTTTGTGCGGCTATGGCGTGCGTCTGCTGGCCAATATGGGCGAATTGCAAGCGTATCTCGCGGCGTTTCCGGCCAATGAAACGGTGGTGCTTCAAGCGTATTTGCCGCAAGAAGGCGAAGCTGGCATTTTTTACGCGCGTGATCCGATTACGGGCAACGCACGCATCATTGGTTTGGCATTGCGCTACTTTCCCAGGGTCACCGGTGACGGTGTCAGCACCATAGCCGAACTGATGGCCCTTGACCCGCGCGCTGGCCGCGCCGTGAATTCACGCCTGCACGATTGCCGCCCTGATGCCGGGCGCATACCGGCCGCTAGCGAAATCGTTCGACTGGCCACGATAGGCTCGACCCGGGTGGGCGGTTTGTACCGGGACGGCAGGGCATGTATTACACCGCAATTGACTGCTGCGGTTGATGCCATTGCGCGCGACATGCCTGAGTTTTATTTCGGACGCTTTGATGTCCGCTTCAATACCTTGTCTGAATTAAGCGCCGGGCGAGGCTTCACTATCATGGAGATCAATGGCGCTGGCGCGGAAGCTATTCAGGCTTGGGATCCAGACATTGGTCTGGCGGCGGGTTTAAAAATGATTTTTCAAAAACAAAGCCTGTTATTCGCCATTGGCGATGCTCTGCGTCGGCGCGGGGTCCAGCCGATAGGGTTGCTGAAACTATTCAAGCTTAATCGGCGGCAAAACCGGTTGATCGCTCACTACCCGCCATCAAACTGAGGCTTGACGTGACTTTGCGAACAGTTCCCCCAGCCATCGCACAAACATGGATAACGTCTGCTCATAGGCTCAACGACTTTCCTGAGAGCCGCAACTTGACGGTTCAGTGGGCATGTTGCGAAGAAGATGTCAGGCAAGCCCAGCGCTTGCGTTACCGCGTATTTGCCACGGAGATGGGCGCTAAGCTGCGGTCGCCAATAGGTATGACGCCCGACCTTGATATTGACGCTTTCGATCCCTTTTGTGACCATCTTCTGGTCAGGGCGGTGTCTCACCGCGACGATGACGATGGCCAGTTGGTGGGAACCTACCGGGTATTGGCGCCTGATGCGGCCCGCCGCGCTGGCGGTCTGTATATCGATACCGAATTTGATCTGACGCCCTTGTCCGGCCTTCGCGCCCGGACCGTAGAGCTTGGCCGTTCTTGTGTGCATCCCTCCTGGCGCTCCGGTGGCGTCATTCTGGCGCTCTGGAGAGCGCTTTGCCGCTACATGCAGGTGCATCGCCTCGAAACCATGATCGGTTGCGCGAGTGTGGGTTTAAATGATGGCGGGCAATCTGCGGCGGCGCTGTGGCGCCGCTTGCGTGTGACCCATTTGGTGGAACCCCGGTGGCAGGTGCAGCCCCGTATCGCCTTGCCGCTTGCGAGCGACGACAGGCCTGCCGCCGCTGGCGTAGCGGGGCCGATGCTCAGCATACCGCCTCTTATAAAAGGTTACTTGCGATGTGGCGCGCGGTTGCTCGGCCCGCCAGCACTGGACAACACCTTTAATACCGCCGACCTACCCATGATGCTGCACCTGAGCGAGCTGGCACCGCGCTACCGCAAACACTTTCTTGGCGATTGAAAGTGCTGGCCCCAGCATGCCGACGACGCGCTTTTTGGGCCGTGATTGCGGCGCACTTCTTCAGCGCGCTGGCTGACAATGCGTTACTGATTGCCGCCATCGGCTTACTGCTGGAACGTCACGCCACCGCGTGGACAATTCCTGCGTTACGTGTATTTTTCTATGCCCCTTATGTTGTTCTTGCGGCATTTGCGGGTGCTGCAGCCGATGCCCTGCCCAAGGGGCGCGTCATTTTGGCCACCAACCTGTTCAAGCTCGCCGGCTGCGGTTTGCTGCTGGTGCAGGTACATCCCCTGCTGGCTTACGCTTTGGTGGGTTTTGGTGCTGCCGCTTATTCGCCAGCCAAATACGGCATCCTGCCGGAACTGTTGCCATCTGCAGAACTGGTGGCCGCCAACGCATGGATGGAAATATCAACCGTGATCGCTATCATTTTGGGTGTTGCGCTTGGCAGTCTGCTCCTGGACCCGGGTGTGCACATGGCGCAATGGGGGAATACGCCGGCCCTCAACGCGACATGGCTTCTGGGCCTTGTGTACGTTGCAGCTGTGTTGTGCGCAGCCCTCATTCCGTCAACGCCGGCAAGTAACGCTTCGGCGATGCGGCATCCGCAGCGCCTGTTGGGTGACTTCAAGCAGGCCACAACGACGTTATGGCGAGACCAGGACAGCCAAATCTCGCTGGCCGTGACGAGTCTGTTTTGGGCAGCTGCAGCAGTGCTGCAGTTTCTTGTTTTGCGATGGGCAGAAAGCGTGTTGCAACTGGCGCTGTCTCAAGCCGCACTGTTGCAGGCAGCAGTTGCTGTGGGCATGGTGGTGGGCGCTGCCGGTGCCGCGCGCTGGGTGCCCCTGCGCAGTGTGCTCAGGGTACTTCCACTCGGGTTGTTGATGGGCACCCTGCTACTTTTAATGCTGCTGGTTACCCAGGTATGGACCGCTGTGCTGCTGCTGACAGCCATTGGTGCGATGGCCGGGTCGCTGCTTGTGCCCATGAACGCGCTATTGCAACAACGCGGGCAATTGCTGATGCATCCCGGGCAGTCCATTGCTGTGCAGAATTTTCATGAAACGCTGGCATCCCTCGGGCTGCTTGCCGTTTATGGCCTGCTGGTTCATGCAAAGGTTCCGATCGGGCATTGCATCGCTGGTTTTGGTGTGTTTGTAGCCATGGCCGTGGGCTTGATCATGCGCCAGCAACGCCGCAGTCGGGCAGTGGGATACTCACATCCGTGAAAAAACATATCTACATCTACTCACCGTCCAGTGCCGTTCGCGACAAGGCGAGCTTCAAACGTGGCGTCAAGCGTCTGCAAGTGCTGGGTTACGAAGTTGAAATCGACGAAGCAGCGTTAGCCAAGTACCAGCGCTTTGCTGGCGATGATGCTGTCCGCATAGCGGCCATCGACCGCGCAGCGGCCAGTGGGGCCGACATCGCGCTGATTTCACGCGGCGGTTATGGCTTAACCCGCATCCTCCCGGCCATCAACTACAAAGCCCTGGCCAAAGCGATTCACAAAGGCACGCGATTTGTCGGACTTAGCGACTTCACCGCATTGCAGCTGGCGGTACTTGCCAAAACCGGCGCTGTCACATGGGCGGGTCCAGCGCTTGGCGAAGACTTTGGCACCGCAGCATTGCCAGACGACATCATGGAGGCGTGTTTTGACGACCTAGTCACAGGGCAGGGCGAAGGTACGGGCTGGCAACTGCCTAAGATCAAACCATTAGTCGCTACAAATTCAATAGCAGAAGGCCACGGTAAAATATGCCCTACCTATGATTTTTGTGTAAAAGATGCAACGCTTTGGGGCGGCAATCTGGCGGTACTGACTTCCTTGGTGGGTACGCCCTACTGTCCCGCCATCAAGGGCGGCATTTTGTTCATTGAAGACGTGGGCGAGCACCCGTATCGGGTGGAGCGCATGGTGACGCAGCTGCTGCATGCGGGGGTACTGGCCCAGCAAAAAGCCATTGTGTTCGGCCAGTTCAGCAATTACAAGCTGGTGCCAGGCTACGACAGCGGCTTTAATATGGCGGGTGTCGTGGCCCGACTGCAAAGCCAGGTCAAGGCGAGAGTGCTGACTGGACTGCCGTTTGGCCATGTGGCAACCAAAGTGCTGTTGCCGGTGGGTGCCCGGACCACACTGGCGGTGGAGGGTAGGGACGCGTTTTTGCTATGGGGACACCAGCACTAACGGGCGCGACCGCGAGCTCACCAATGGATTGCGGCAGACACTAATTTTTACCGAGTGCGGGGGCCAGTTCGTTGCGTCAGGGCCTTGGGAAGCAAGCCCTTGAACTGGCCACTGATGTGCGCCACCTTTTCCCGTGCAGTGGCCTCACCGTGGGTGTTTGCCAGAATCGCCATCACGTCGCTGCGGGCGTACCACAGGGCCTGGATATCCTGCGCATAGCGAATCCGGCGCGTGACAGCTGGAAACTTCTTTTCCCCGTAAACACCGAGCTCCTCGAGCATGAGCTGGCGTATGTCTTCTGTACGGTCGCTGACGGCAGCGGGCGTCGACTTCGCCAGGCCCAGCATAGCCATGCAACTGGTTTTAATGTGCGGTACAAACGACGGCAAGGTAAAGCGTGGAAGCATTGAATGCATAAAACTTGCAATTTAATAAATGTTTAAAAAATTTACCCCCGCTAAAGTAATCCCTTCACCCAAAACATGCAACGGTTTTATCCCCAGTAGAATTACCAAAAAAAACATATGAATCAATATGTTAGTAACCATATATCAAGTTGATTCTTGGCATTTGTAGCCGCTAGCCGACAAGCATTTTCCAGTGCAGGTCTTTTGCTGCCATGATGCGCGCGGACAGTTCCTATTCGTTTTGCTTCTTATCCATCCTCATCAATCGTGGTCACCTGTCGCTTGTTGCCGTTTCCCAGACCATCTGTTTGCCAACCCACTTAATTGCCATTTGCATGACCAGCTCAACCACCTACTACCCTTCGCACTACATCAATGGCCAATGGGTCAAGGCCCTGTCACCCGACACCCTGCCAGTCCATGACTCCAGCACAGAGGAACTGATGGCAACCGTGCCCTCAGGCACCGTGCAGGAAGCTGAAGCCGCTGTCCTTGCCGCGCGTGCAGCATTTGACGCGTGGTCAGCATTGCCGGTAGAAACCCGTGCGGCCTACATGGACAAGGTGGCGGCAGGCGTTAAAGCCAGAACTGAAGAACTTGCCGTGGTGATTGCCCGCGAGGTCGGCATGCCTTTGAAAATGGCCCGCGCCGTGCAGGTCGGCGGCCCGGCCTGGCACTGGGGCAACTTTGCCAAGGTGGCACTCCATTTTGAGTGGGAAAAAAAAGTCGGCAATTCTTTGGTGGTGCGTGAAGCCATCGGGGTGGTGGGCTGCATCACGCCGTGGAATTTCCCGCTCAGCCAGATCACGCTGAAGATCGCGCCTGCCATGGTGGCGGGTTGCACGGTTGTGCTTAAGCCCAGCGAAATTGCACCTGTCAATGCCATGATTCTGGCTGAAATCATTCACGAGGCGGGTATTCCTGCGGGCGTGTTCAATCTGGTCAATGGTATTGGCCCGGTGGTGGGTGAAGTTCTGGCGACACACCCTGAGGTGGACATGGTGAGCTTTACCGGTTCAACCCGTGCTGGCAAACGGGTGAGCGAGTTGGCCAGCAAGTCCGTCAAGCGTATTGCGCTTGAGCTCGGCGGCAAGTCTGCCAGCGTGATCCTTGACGATGCCAATTTTGAAGCCGCCGTTAAAGGCACCGTCGCGGCCTGTATGCTCAACAGTGGTCAGACCTGTTCCGCCCACACCCGTATGCTGGTACCCGCCAGCCGATACGAAGAAGTCAAGGCGCTAGCGCAAGCCGCAATTGCCAAATTCAGCGTCGGCCCTAGCCTGGAGGAGGGCAGCAAGCTCGGCCCGCTGGTCAGCGCCAGCCAGCGCGACAGGGTGATTGGGTTTATCAAAACCGGTATAGACGAGGGCGCTGATGTGATCGCCGGTGGTGCAGAGCCACCGTCTTTTGACAAAGGCTATTTTGTGCAGCCCACCATCCTGGGCATCAAATCTACCGACACGCTGGCCCAGGAAGAGATTTTCGGCCCTGTGCTTGTGGTCATTCCCTACGAAGGAGACGAGCAGGCCATCGCCATTGCCAACGCCACCATCTACGGCCTGGGCGGTGCCGTTTGGGCCGGTACAGACGAGCGGGCCATCAAGGTTGCGCGGCGGATTCGCACCGGGCAGGTAGACATCAACGGTGGCCCTTTCAACGCCAATGCGCCGTTTGGCGGTTACAAGCAATCTGGCAATGGGCGTGAAAACGGTATCTATGGTTTTGAAGAGTTTCTTGAATTCAAGTCACTGCAACTCAAGCCAGCAGCCGTTTAAAAAATGTGCGTCATCTGGCGGAGCGGAGTCAGGTGGCGCGGATGGGTGCAGGGCGTCTGAAACACCTGTGATTTAATGGGTCAACACAGGGCTTATCAACACCTCCATGGCTGAAGTCACCGTCGTTTTTGCCGACCTCACTGGAAGCACTGGGGTATTTGAAGTGCTGGGCAATGCCAAAGCCACGCAGGTTGTCACGCGGCTGACCGACTGGATCGGCAAGGTATGCGCTGCCAAGCACGGCCGGGTGGTCAAGAACCTCGGCGACGGCGTACTCATGGTGTTTGCACGCAATGACGACGCCATCGAAGCCGTTATAGAAATGCAGCGCAGCCACACCGAACGCATCAAAACCTGGCCCGAAAACGCCAGGATGCGGCTGCAGGTCGGGCTGGCACGTGGCGAGGTCATTGAGCAGGATTCCGATTTTTTTGGTGATGCTGTCAACCTGGCATCACGCCTGTCTGACCTGTCGGGTCCCGAACAGATCCTGGGTGCAGACTCTGTGATTGACGAGTTGGCTTCTGATAGTACGGTGCGTTTTCGCAGCCTGGGCGCGATGGATATCCGGGGCCGCAATGAAGCGTGCATGGTGTACCGGGTGGAGTGGCAAAACGAAATCCTGTCAGATTTTTTTACTGTTCCGGCGGGACTGACGGCCTCACCCCTTGCCAGAACAGTGCCGCAGGTCGGCGCGATTACGCTGTCGTGGCTTGATGTAGAGGCGGCATTTGTGTCTACAGAATTACCGGTCTATCTCGGTCGTGTGGCTGAAGCACAGTTTGTTGTCAGTGACCCGCGCGTGTCCCGGCTTCATGCAAAAATTTCGTGGCGTGCCGGCCAATTTCATCTGGAAGACGTCAGCAGCTACGGCACCTGGGTACGTTTTGCCAGCGGTAGCGCAATCGTTGCACTGCGCCGCCAGGAATGCGTGTTGCTGGTGGAAGGCGAAATCGCGCTGGGTGCACCATTTGAAGACTTCACCGTGCCCACCGTCAGCTTCAAGTTTTCACGCAACACCGCCTGAAGCCAGCTTGAGATTGATCAGCCAGCGGGCACCGCAGGTTTTGTCTGCGTTTGCTGGCGCAGATATTCATCCCGTTTCATGGCCAGGTAGCTGCTGCGGTCAATCTCGTGGAGCTGCTGCGGAAACTGCTCAGTTGCATCAAACCAGTGTTCAAGCCGGGCATCCAGTTGCTGTGCAGCAGGGCGGTTGAGGGAGGCCAGATAAGCCTCAATGGCAAGGTAATAACGCACGGTGTTGCGTTCTACGGTGCCCCGCATACCGCCAACATAGCCTTGTTTCTGGTCCCCGTTCAGGTGTGTAAAACCAACCTTGCCGCTGCCCACAGTGGCCAGATACCCTTGCATGGCCAGGCGGCCTGCCACGCCGTAGCCATAGGCATAACGCAGATGCATAAAGGTTTTACCCGACGGCAGTGGCACGGCTTGAAGCTCTATACGGTAGTTGTTGGTTCCCAGCGGGCCTTTTTCGGCGTTCAGCCGGACAGCCAGATAACCGGAGGAAGCCGACACCTGCCGCATGGCAAATTCAAGCGCAAAAGCGTCCTCCAGTTCTTGTGGCGTTTTTTTGCCTATGTTGACTTTCAACACGGTGGGATTGGCTTCGCTTGTGGCTCGGCAGTATTTGGTGTTGATATGCAAAATCATCACCTCACACCAATGGGTTGGACCTTTAAAAGTCGTGCTGACCGTGCCGAATGATGCGTCTAGAACAGCATACGCATTGCCGTTTACGCTGCCAGTGTCTTCAAATGATTCCAGCACCAACGGTCGCCCAAAAGCGGTTTTGCCAAGCTGCTTTTCAAGTGCTGCATGTTTTTCGAGCAAAGCAGTTGCATTCACGCCCGACTCGAGCTCTGCTGTTGAAGGTGTTTGGGCCAGCACATGGCTGGCGCTGGCCAACAACCAGGTCCACGTTAACGCTCCAAGTGCATTGACCACTGCTCTAAAGTTAACTTTGTTATACATCGGCCGAGTTTGCCAGCCTTGGTCAGGTGTTGGGTAACGTCAGGTCAATACGCCGCATCGTCCTACGTGGGCTCGGCTTGGGAGATTGCGCAGGTTCGGGCGCGTGGCGGCATAGCGCATTGATCTGCTGGACTCTGCGATTATTACTTAACATAATATACATCGTGGAATATAAAAACAAAAGCCAGAAAAGGCCGTCAATGTCCTGCGGACCGCATAGAGCATGCAAAGCGCCTGCGGGCTCTAATCGCTGAGCTGGGCCTCAAACCCCCTGAAGCTGCGAAGTTGCTGCACGTGTCCTTGCGCACTGTACATAACTGGTTCAGTGGTCGCCACCAAGTACCCTACATGGCCTACAAGCTGCTGCGCCTCATGCGCTACATGGAGCTGCCGGGTAAGTCCTGGGAAGGCTGGCACTTCAGCCGGGGCATGCTGGTCACGCCTGAGGGTCGCACCATCTCCGGCAAAGACGGCTCGTGGTGGTCGTTGCTGGTTCGTCAGTCCAAAATGTTCACCGAACTGGTTGCAAAGAATCAGGCCATCAAAAAAAGTGGCTGCGACGCTTCAACGGGTAGCGCAGCGCGTTGCAGCGGCGAAGCCGCTAATTTATT
>JANXTM010000058.1 GCA_025352405.1 Polaromonas sp. | reverse complement strand
GTCACCAATTGAAGTGGCAACGGTAGAAGTTACGAAAGAACAAATCATGAGTCTGAGCAACTCCCTCGGGTTGCTGGGCCGCAAGGTTGGCATGATGCGTCTGTTCACTGATGATGGGGATACCGTTCCTGTCACAGTGGTCGATGTGTCCAACAACCGCGTGACCCAGGTTAAAACCGAAGCAAATGACGGCTACAGTGCCCTTCAAGTGGCATTTGGCGCACGCAAAGCATCGCGTGTGACCAAGCCGGCAGCCGGCCACCTTGCGAAAGCAGGCGTTGAAGCTGGTGAAATCCTGAAAGAATTCCGCGTGACGGCTGACGTCGCAGGCAAATATGCTGCTGGTACGGTTGTACCTGCTGCTGACGTGTTTGTGGTCGGCCAAAAGGTGGACGTGCAGGGTACTTCGATTGGTAAAGGCTTTGCCGGCACCATCAAGCGTCACAAAATGAGCTCGCAGCGCGCGTCGCACGGTAACAGCCGTTCGCACAACGTGCCTGGCTCCATTGGTATGGCGCAGGATCCGGGTCGCGTGTTTCCTGGTAAACGCATGACGGGTCACCTTGGTGATGTCACCAAAACCACGCAAAACCTCGACATCGTGCGTATCGACGAAGCCCGTCAATTGCTAATGATTCGTGGCGCTGTGCCTGGTTCCAAAGGCGGTTTTGTCACGGTTCGTGCCGCGATCAAAGCCAAGCCAGTAGCAGAAAAAGGAGCGAACTAATGCAGATCGAACTCCTGAATGACCAGGGTCTGGCTTCGTCCAAAGTGGACGTTCCTGATACCGTATTTGGTCGTGAATACAACGAAAGCCTGATTCACCAGGTGGTCGTGGCCTTCCAGGCTAACGCCCGCCAGGGTACCCGGGCTCAAAAGGACCGTGAGCAGGTCCGTCACTCCACCAAGAAGCCTTTTAAGCAAAAAGGTACTGGTCGTGCACGTGCTGGTATGACATCCTCGCCACTGTGGCGCGGCGGCGGTCGTATCTTCCCGAACATGCCTGACGAAAACTTCACACAGAAAATCAACAAAAAGATGTATCGCGCCGGTATGGCTTCGATCTTCTCCCAACTGGCGCGCGAAGGCCGCCTGTCTGTGGTTGATTCTTTGACTGTGGACTCCCCAAAGACCAAAGTTCTGGCCGACAAATTCAAGGCCATGAACCTCAGTTCGGTGTTGGTCATCGCCGATGTGGTTGATGAAAACCTGTACCTGGCATCACGCAATCTGGTGAACATTCTGGTAGTCGAGCCCCGTTATGCCGATCCGGTGTCATTGGTTCACTACAAAAAGGTTCTGGTCACCAAGGCTGCCATGGACCAACTCAAGGAGATGTTCGCATGAGCGTCCGTAACCCATCTTCTTCCAAACTTAAATTTGACGAAGGTCGTCTGATGCAGGTTCTGGTTGCACCCATCGTGTCTGAAAAGGCAACGATGATTGCAGACAAGACCAACACGGTGACTTTTAAGGTCCTGCAGGACGCTACCAAGTTCGAAATCAAGGCTGCTGTGCAGTTGATGTTCAAGGTAGACGTTCAGGCTGTGGCCGTCCTCAACATCAAAGGCAAGACCAAGCGTTTTGGCAAATCAGTTGGCCGTCGGGACAATATCCGTAAAGCCTATGTGACGCTCAAAGCTGGTCAAGAGCTCAACCTCGGTGGGGAGTCCGCGTAATGGCTGTCATTAAAATGAAACCCACCTCGCCGGGTATGCGCGGCATGGTGAAGATCTCGCGTGACCACCTGCACAAGGGTGAGCCTTACGCGCCGTTGCTGGAGCCGAAGTTCCAGAAATCTGGCCGTAACAACAATGGCCATATCACCGTTCGCCACAAAGGCGGCGGTCATAAGCATCATTACCGTGTGGTGGATTTCAAGCGCAACAAGGACGCGATTCCAGCGAAAGTTGAACGCGTTGAGTACGACCCCAACCGTACGGCCCATATTGCACTGATTTGCTACGCTGACGGCGAACGCGCTTACATCATTGCCCCACGCGGCCTTGAGGTTGGTGCCACCATCATCAGCGGGTCGGAAGCGCCGATTCGCGTGGGTAATACCCTGCCAATTCGCAATATTCCGGTGGGTTCGACGATTCACTGCATTGAGATGCAAATTGGTAAAGGCGCGCAAATCGCACGCTCTGCTGGTACATCTGCAACGCTGTTGGCTCGCGAAGGTACTTACGCTCAGGTGCGCATGCGCTCCGGCGAAGTCCGCAAGATCCACATTGAATGCCGTGCCACCATTGGTGAAGTTGCTAACGAAGAACACAGCCTGCGTCGTCTCGGCAAAGCCGGTGTGAAGCGCTGGATGGGTATTCGTCCAACCGTTCGCGGTGTGGTCATGAACCCGGTCGATCACCCACACGGTGGTGGCGAGGGCAAGACCGGCGAAGGCCGTCACCCAGTCGATCCATGGGGTAACCTGACAAAAGGCTACCGTACCCGCAACAACAAGCGCACGCAAGTGATGATTGTTTCGCGTCGCAAGAAGTAAGGTTAAGCCATGACACGTTCACTCAAAAAAGGTCCCTTTGTCGACCACCATTTGGTAGCCAAGGCTGACAAGGCCGTTACCAATAAAGACAAAAAGCCGATCAAGACCTGGTCGCGCCGCTCCATGATCCTGCCCGAGTTTATCGGTCTGACCATCGCCGTGCACAACGGCAAGCAGCACGTCCCTGTCTACATCACCGATCAAATGGTTGGCCATAAGTTAGGCGAGTTTGCACTCACCCGTACTTTCAAAGGTCATCCGGCTGATAAAAAAGTTGTGAGAAAGTAAGGAAAGACCATGGAAACACGTGCAACCCTCCGGGGCGTTCGTCTGTCGGTCGACAAAGGCCGTCTGGTCGCTGATTTGATTCGCGGTAAAACCGTGGACCAAGCGCTCAACATCCTGACCTTCACGCAGAAAAAAGCTGCAGGAATCATCAAGAAGGTGGTTGAGTCCGCTATCGCCAACGCTGAACATAACGATGGCGCCGACATCGACGAATTGAAGGTTAAAACCATCTACGTCGAGCAAGGCGCTACGCTCAAGCGTTTCTCCGCGCGCGCCAAAGGCCGCGGCAACAGCATCAGCAAGCCAACGTGCCATGTGTACGTTGTGGTTGGCAATTAAGGCAGCGCGATATGGGACAAAAAATCAACCCAACCGGGTTCCGCCTCTCTATCAGCCGCAACTGGTCTAGCCGCTGGTATGCCAGCAACCGTGATTTCGCCGGCATGTTGGCTGAAGACATCAAGGTTCGCGAATACCTCAAAGCCAAGCTGAAGAACGCCGCGGTTTCGCGTGTTCTGATCGAGCGCCCCGCCAAAAATGCTCGCATCACGATTTTCTCGGCACGTCCGGGTGTTGTGATCGGTAAAAAGGGCGAGGATATCGAGAACCTCAAGAAAGAACTGAGCCGCCAATTGGGCGTGCCAGTCGCCGTGAACATCGAAGAAGTTCGCAAGCCTGAAATTGATGCCAAGCTTATTGCTGACAGCATCACCCAGCAGCTTGAAAAACGCATCATGTTCCGCCGTGCCATGAAGCGCGCCATGCAAAATGCCATGCGTCTGGGTGCCCTGGGTATCAAGATCATGTCGTCTGGGCGCCTGAATGGTATTGAAATCGCTCGTTGCGAGTGGTACCGCGAAGGTCGCGTGCCGCTTCACACCTTGCGCGCCGACATTGACTACGGCACTTCTGAAGCTAAGACCACCTACGGTGTGATTGGCGTCAAGGTCTGGGTCTACAAAGGTGATACGCTGGGTCGCAGTGATGCGCCAGGTGCTCGCATGGTTGAAGTTGCAGACGAGGAACGCAAACCTCGCGGTCCACGTCGTGACGCACGTCCGGGTGATCGGCCAAATTCTGACCGTCCTGCGCCGCGTGGCGCTCGCCCTCCGGCGCGTGGCCCCGCCGGCGGTACCAACACTGCGCCTGCTGATGGCAGCGACAAGCCGGCAGAAGCTACTCCAGGTAGCGCCGACCCGAAATCCACCGTTAAGCGCGTCCGCAAAGCCGCGCCAGCTGCAGCAGCTGACGGTGCCAAGACTGAGTAATCAGTCAGAATAACGGAGAATAAAAATGCTGCAACCCGCTCGCAGAAAATATCGCAAAGAGCAAAAAGGCCGTAACACCGGTGTCGCCACCCGTGGTAACTCGGTTGCATTTGGTGACTTCGGTCTCAAGTGCACCGACCGCGGTCGCCTGACTGCTCGTCAAATTGAAGCCGCACGTCGTGCGATTTCCCGTCACGTCAAACGTGGCGGCCGCATCTGGATCCGTGTTTTCCCGGACAAACCGATTTCCCAAAAGCCCGCTGAAGTGCGTATGGGTAACGGCAAAGGTAATCCAGAATATTACGTGGCTGAAATTCAGCCCGGTAAGATCGTTTTTGAAATCGTCGGCGTGCCCGAAGAACTGGCCCGTGAAGCGTTCCGCCTGGCATCTGCCAAGCTTCCGCTGCGCACCACGTTCGTCAGCCGCATGATCGGCCAGTAATCAGGAGAATGAAGCAATGAACACTACTGAACTGCGCCAAAAAGATGTTGCCGGTTTGAAAACGGAAGTCAAAGAGCTGCAAAAAGCCCACTTTGGCTTGCGCATGCAAAAAGCCACGCAACAACTCAACAATACTGCAACGCTGCGTTCTACGCGCCGATCAATTGCTCGCGCCAAAACCATTTTGACCGAGACCGTTGCCAAGCAAGGAGCTAAATGATGACTGAAGTAACTGCTGCAGTTAA
>JANXTM010000034.1 GCA_025352405.1 Polaromonas sp. | reverse complement strand
CGTCAGAGGCGCGCGCCAGCGGGCTCACTTCCACTGGGTAGTCAACGATGAAAGTGGGTTGCCACAACTGTTCTTCCACCACCGCCTCAAACAAACCGAATTGCAGCTCGGCCAGCGTCCAATGTGCGGGTGCTTCGTGGCCTTGTGATGTGAGTTGGGTGCGCAACACCGACGCATCCACCGCCTGCGCTTCGCTCAACCCCGCATGCTCGACAAGTGAGGCACAGACCGACAAACGCGCAAACGGCTGGTCAAGCGCCACCGCTTTGCCCGCATAGGTGATGGCCGCAGAGCCAGTGGCCACGCGGGCTGCGTGGCGCAACACCTCTTCGGTGAAGTCCATCAAATCGTGGTGATTCCAATACGCCGCGTAAAACTCCATCATCGTGAATTCGGGGTTGTGCCGAACGCTGATGCCTTCGTTGCGAAAGCTGCGGTTGATCTCAAACACGCGCTCAAAACCGCCGACGATCAGGCGCTTCAAATACAGCTCGGGCGCAATACGCAAAAACATTTCCTGGTCAAGCGCGTTGTGGTGCGTCTTGAAGGGTTTGGCGTTGGCGCCGCCAGGAATCGGGTGCAGCATGGGCGTTTCGACTTCCAGAAAGTCGTTGGCAACCATGAATTCGCGAATGCTGGTGACGGCCTTGCTGCGCGCCATGAAGCGCTTGCGCGCTACCTCGTCCATGATCAGGTCGACATAGCGCTGGCGGTATTTGACCTCTTGGTCGGCCATGCCGTGGAACTTGTCGGGCAGCGGACGCAGGCTTTTTGTCACCAAACGGATGCCCGTGGCGTGAATCGACAATTCGCCGGTTTTGGTTTTAAACAAGGTGCCAGTGGCCCAGACAATGTCGCCCAAATCCCAATGTTTGAAAGCGTTGTGTACGTCTTCGCCGACGCCTTCGTTGTTGATGTAGACCTGAATCCGGCCACCTGCGTCTTGCAGGGTGGCAAAGCTGGCCTTGCCCATCACGCGCTTGAGCATCATGCGGCCTGCAACGCTGACGGTGACTGCCAGCGGCTCCAGCTCTTCCTTGGTCTTGCTGTCGTAGGCGGCCAGCAGCGCTTCGGCCCGGTGCCCGGGCTTGATGTCATTTGGGAAGGCGATACCCGCTGCGCGCAGGGCCTTGAGTTTTTCACGGCGCTCGATGATGAGCTGGTTCTCGTCTTGCGGGGCGGCTACGGCGGTTGTCTGTATGGTGGTCATGTGAGGGAAATATCCGGTCGGGATGGCAAACGTGCGCACCGCAGCCTTGCGGTTGATAAAGCGCCAAACCACCGATTTTAAAGTTTTAAGCGGCCGGTTTGCCCAAGCGGGCGGTAAACCGGTGTTAACCAGCCTCATTTAGCGCGATGGAGCCTTGATAATCCGGCTTATGTACCTGCGCGCTGGTGTTTTGTCTTTGGGTTTGCTGCTGTTCAGCCGGGTGCTGGGCTTGCTACGTGAATCTGCGCAAGCGGCTGCTTTTGGCTCTACAGGTGTGGGGGATGCGGTGATCGTGATGTTCACCTTGCCGGATTTGCTGGTCGGCATGGTGTTCAGCGGCGCGTTGTCATATGTACTGCTGCCGTTGTGGGCGCAGCAAAGTCCGGCGGAGCAGCAGCGCAGCCAGCAAAAAGTCGCGTACGCGCTCACCATCATGGGCGTGCTGCTGGGCGGCGTGGTGTGGCTGCTGCGCGAGGTGCTGGTGCAGGCGCTGGCACCGGGTTTGCAGGGGGCGTTGAAAACCCTGGGTTCTGATTCGCTGCTCTGGAGTGCCGCAGCCTTGCCGCTGGCCATGCTGGCCGCCTTGTGGGCCACACGCTTGCAGCATGAGCGGGATTTTGTCGGCATGTATGCGGGTAGCTTGCTGGTCAATGCGGCATTGGTGGCGGGTGTGCTGGTAGTTGCCCGCATGGCGTGGTCAGCGTCCGCTTTGCCTGTTCTGGGTGGCGCGCTGCTGCTGGGCGGCGCGGCGCGGCTGGCCTGGCTGTACGTTCGCTTGCCTGAAGCGGTACAGCTGCCATTTCCAGCAGCAGCAAGTCTCCCCAAGGCCAGCATCTGGCTATGGGCGGCGCTGTCTTCCGGCCTGCTGCTGCTGTTGCCCCTGATGGCCAGAAGTCTGGCGTCAACGACGGGGGAGGGCGCACTGGCCAGCTTTAACTACGCCTGGAAGCTGGTAGAGCTGCCGCTGGTGCTGGCGATCCAACTGGTGGCCAGCCTGGCCTTTCCGGCCATCACGCGGACCGGGCCTGACTCCGCCGAGCGGGCGCAGGCCTTGCAAATGGCGTTTGTCCTGGCCTGGGCGCTGGCCTGCGCCGCGGTGGCTGCGGTGGCGACGTTTTCCTTGCCCATGGCACAGCTGCTGTTTGGCTGGGGCCGCATGAGCGCAGGTGGGCTTGAAGTGATTGCCCATTGGAGCGCCCTGGGCGTGTGGTCATTGCTGCCACAAGCCTTGATTGCCGTGTTGCTGACGGTGATGGCCGCCCGTCAGCGCATGCATGTGGCGGTGTGGGCCTATGCCGCCGGGGCGCTCGCCCTTGGTTTGGCGGGCTGGGCTGGCCTGGCTAGCGGCGCAGCGGTGATGCTGGCGCTGGATGCGGCACTAAGCGGGGTGGCGCTGGCGCTGCTGGCCAGCCAGCGCAAAAGCCTTAAAGGCGCGTTGGATTGGCCCACGCTCGTGGTGCCATTGAGCGTCTGCATCATGCTGGTGCTGACCAAATCATGGATGACGGGCGTTGGCGTGTGGGGCTTGCCGCTGGCTGGGTTGTATGCGCTGGTCGTGCTGGGCAGCGCCCTGGTCAGCAGTCCGTTGTTGAAAGCCAGACTTCGGCTTCTGGCGCGTATTCCGGCTAAAACCTCTAAACCATAATGACACCCTCGCCAGCTTTGATTTTTTTTATGATTGACTTACTCACCATCACCAACAGCCCCGCGCTGGCCACAGCCTGCGATGCCTTGCCGGGCATGCGACTGTTTGTGGATCTGGAGCGCAATGGCAAGGCCGAGCGCCAGGCCGGCCGCAATACGTTTATCAGCACGCACCAGATTGGCGACGTGGGGCGTGTCAAGGCCGTTCTCAGGCACGCGCGCCTGATGGTGCGCGTCAACCCCTACGACCCGGCGCAGGCCGCAGCAGCCCAAGCCGAGGTGGACGAAGTGATTGCGCAAGGCGCAGACCTGATCATGCTGCCCATGTTCACCAGCACGGCGCAACTTCGTGCGTTTGCACGCATCGTGGCGGGTCGCGTGCCGCTGGTACCGTTGCTTGAAACTGCCAGTGCGCTGGCCTGCCTGGACGACTGGATCACCACGCCCGGAATGGCCGAGGTGTTTGTTGGCCTTAATGACCTGCATTTGTCTCTGGGCTGCCGCTTCATGTTTGAGCCGCTGGTGATGGGCCATGTGGAGCGCGTTGCCCTGACGGCGCGGCAGCATGGTCTGCGCTTTGGTTTTGGCGGCATTGCACGCGTCAATGAAGGCTTGCTGCCCGGCCAGGATGTGTTGGCAGAACACCTGCGGTTGGGCTCGCAGGCGGTGATTTTGTCGCGTACCTTCAACCGGGTGGACGAGGCCACGTCGTTCGAGCAGGCCGTGGCTGAACTCCGGCAGGCCGAGGCCGCGCTGGCCTTGCGTACTGCGGAGGCCATGGAGGCAGATCGCGTGCGCGTAGCGGGTTTGATTGCTCAGCTGGCCAACCTTGCCGGGCGAACCGATGCTGTCAGGCAAGCCTCGTGAAGCGTTTGCTGGATGTCATGATCGCACTCGTTGCATTGCTGTTGCTGGCGCCGGTGTGGCTGCTGGCAGCCCTGGCCATTGCGTTTGAAAGCGGCGGGCCGATGCTGTTTCAACAAACCCGTCTGGGCCTGCGGGGGCGCGAGTTCAACATGCTAAAGTTTCGCAGCATGCACCTCAACGCAAGCGCCACCGGCCCGTATTTCACCGCCGCCAACGACACCCGCATCACGCGTGTGGGCCGTTTTATTCGCCGCACCAGCATTGACGAGTTGCCACAGCTCGTCAATGTGCTGCGTGGTGACATGAGCCTGGTCGGCCCCCGGCCCGATGTACCGGCGCAGCGCAGTTTGTACAGCGACGCGGACTGGGCGCAGCGCTGCAGTGTGCGTCCCGGCATCACGGGTCTGGCGCAGGCGCTGCTCCGCTCAGAGGCGACTGAGGCCCAGCGGCTGGCGCTTGACCTGCGCTACACCCGTGAGGCCAGCATCTGGTTTGACCTGAAAATCCTGGGCCTCACCATCGTCCGTTTGAGTGGAAAGGGAAGCAACTGATGTGCGGCATATTTGGCTACTGGAACCGCGCCCGCAAGCCACTGCCCGATACGGCCCTGCGCGGCATGGCACAAAAGCTGCTGCACCGCGGGCCGGACGACGAAGGTATCTGGCACCAGCCGCAACGCGGCGTGGGCATTGGCAACCGGCGCCTGTCCATCATTGACATTGGCGGGGGCCACCAGCCTTTTGTAAGTGATGACGGCCAGATTGCCGTGGTGCAAAACGGCGAGATTTTCAACTATATCGAGCTGGCTGCCGAGCTGCGCCAGCAGGGCGTGCAGCTCAAAACGGCTTCAGACACCGAAGTCATCTTGCGGCTGTACGAGCGCGAAGGTATCGCCTGCATCAAAAAGCTCAACGGCATGTTCGCGATTGCGATTGACGATGCGCGTGAAGACGCCATGTACCTCGTGCGCGACCGCATCGGCGTCAAGCCCCTGTACATGCTGGACGATGGCGAACAGGTTCTGTTTGCATCAGAGATAAAAGCCATCAAAGCGGCCCAATTTATTGAGCAAAATAGTGCTCTGCGCCAACCTTTTCGGGGGGCGCTAGCTATAGATTTAGTAGCAATTCACCATTACCTCACGTTTAACTACATTCCCGCGCCGTGGACGATTTTCCAGGACATCAAGCATGTGATGCCCGGAACCTGGATGAAATTCACGCGTAAACCAGGTGCGATGGGAGCAACAACGCAGCGCTGGTGGAACCTGGCTGACCAGCGCGAACAGGATTACAGCTTTGGCGACTGGTCAGAGCAGTTCATGGCGATCCTTGACGATGCCACCCGCATCCGTCTGCGCGCTGATGTGCCGTTTGGCGCTTTTTTATCCGGCGGGGTTGATTCAAGCACCATCGTTGGGTTGATGGCCCGGCACGTCAACCGCCCGGTCAAGACTTTTTGCATAGGTTTTGAAGACCCGCGTTACGACGAATCAGCCTTTGCCTTGCAGGCGGCGCAGCGTTTTGGCTGCGACCACACCATGGAAGTCGCCGAGCTCAACATGCTGTCGCAGTGGCCCAGGGTGCTCTACCACCTTGATCAGCCGCACGGCGACGCGTCCTTCATGCCCACATTGCGCGTCAGTGAGCTGGCGGCCAAACATGTCAAGGTCGTGCTGACCGGTGATGGCGGTGACGAACTGTTTGCCGGTTACGACAAATACGCGGCTTTTTTTGCCCGGCCTGATGCGCAAACTCTGCCGCTTGAGGCCTTCCAGCGCCACTATTTTGATTCGATCTCGCTGTTTTCGCCAGCGGCCAAGCTGGCGCTTTACCAGCCCAAGGTACGCGATCAACTGGCCGGTATTGACAGCTTTGACCAAGCCGCCAAACCCTGGTTTGACGAAGCCGGGCACTTTGACCGCGTCAACCAGGCGCTCTATCTGGACATGCAGTTGCTGCTGAGCGGCAACAACCTGGTCAAACCCGACCGCATGGGCATGGCCGTCAGCATTGAAGCGCGCACGCCCTTTCTTGACTACCGCATGATGGAGTTTGCTTTCCGGTCGCGCGGCGCGACCAAGTTGTCTGCTGAGGGCGATAAAAAGCACTGGTTCAAAAAAGCTGCGGCACCGTTGATTGGCGAAACGCTGGCACATCGCAAAAAACAGATGTTCACGGTGCCCGTCGGCGACTGGTTTAAAGGTGCAAGCTATCCCTGGCTGAAAGAAACGCTACAAAAAAGTGAGCTAATAGCCAACGTATTTACTGCCTCAGGCATTGATTTAATGCTTGAGTCACACCGCAGTGGCGCGGCCAACTTCACCCGTGAGCTGCGTGCGCTGGCGGCGCTGGCGCTCTGGGCCGAGGGCGAAGAGTCTTAGGCGATGACGGCTAAAACCGTGCTCTTTGTGGCTTACGGCAGTGGGCACATCAAAATGCTGATACCGGTGGCACAGGCGCTGGCTGCCAGCGGTCTGGCACGTCCCGTGGTACTGGCGCTCACTACCGCAGCGCCAGCGGCGCGGGCGGCTGGTCTCGACGTGGTGCAGTTCAAGGACTTCGTAACGCCCGGTGATTCGTCCGCCCGGGCGCATGGCCGTCGCCTGATGGCCGACCTGGGTGCCCCGGTGGCCGATGCGGAAGAAACCACTGCGTATCTGGGCCTGTCTTTTGCAGACCTGGTGGCCGAGCTGGGGCTGGCGCAGGCCGAAGAAAATTACCGTGAAAAGGGCAGGCAGGCGTTTTTGCCCGCTGCTACCTTGACCCGTATTTTAAAAAAAATCAGGCCCGATGTGGTGGTGGCGACCAATTCACCGCGCGCCGAGCGGGCCGCCATTGTTGCGGCAGGCCAGTTGGGCATTCCCTCGGTGTGCGTGGTGGACCTGTTTGCCATTGACGAAGTGCAGTGGATTGGGGACGCCCACTACGCTGACCGTGTCTGTGTGCTGAATAGTTCGGTGCGGCAGTTTCTGATTGACTCGGGGCGGCGCGCAGAGCAGGTAGTGGTCACTGGTAATCCGGGTTTTGACGCGCTCAATGATGCAGCGGCCATTGCCCAAGGCCAGCAGATGCGCGCGGCCCAGGGCTGGGCCGACAAGCGCGTCGTGCTCTGGCCCAACCAGGTTGAGCCAGCGGTCCATCCGTTTGATGGCCGCAGCGGCAACCCTGACCTTCCCGCTCAGGCGCTGGGCCAACTGATGGACTGGGTACTATCGCGCCATGACGTTGTGTTGTGCATCCGCGCCAGAGCGGGCGAACACGCCCCCGTCATTCCGGTCGACCCACGCATCGTTCTCACCGGGCAAGACTGGCCGCTCGCCCCTCTGCTGCATGCGGCAGACATGGTGGTCACACTGAGTTCTACCGTTGGTCTGGAGGGCCACCTGGCGGGCTGCCGACTGGTGCAGGTGCTGGGCTCGATGTTTGACACCGCCATGCCGCTGGCGAGTTACGGCATTGCAGATGAAGCGGTGTCGCTGGTGCCCGATCAGCCTTTTCTGCACGCCCTGAACCATTGGGTCAGGGTGCCGCGCCGTGCCGCGCAGCAGCCCTTGCCCGCAACAGGGCAGGTGTTGGCCGTGATTGCCGGGCTTCTATAATTAAACTTGTCGCCGTGCCGCTGGCGCGCGCGGGCTTTTACCCATTTTTCCTGTTATTGATGGCTCCTATGTCACTTATTCCCAATCCTTCCGCTGTTGATCTTTCAACCTTTGAAGCCAGCGACGACGATGCCCGCGTGATGTATGGGTTGCCGCGTCATGTGCAGTTCTGCAAAAAGTGCGTGATTTCCAACCAGCGGCCCAACTCGGCGGTCGAATACCAGCACACCAAGGCCAGTAAAAAAGCCACGATTGCGTTTGACGCCGAGGGGGTCTGTGATGCCTGCCGCTTCGCCGAACAAAAGCACGGTACCAGCGCAACTGGCGTTGGCCAAAAAAGCACCTCGATTGACTGGAAAGACCGCGAAGACCAGCTGGCCGTGCTGTGCGACAAATTTCGCAGCACATCGGGCTACGACTGCCTGTTGCCGGGCTCCGGCGGCAAAGACAGTTTTTACGCTTCGCATGTGCTCAAGACGCGTTTTAACATGCATCCGCTCACGGTCACCTGGGCACCCCACATCCACACCGAGTGGGGTTTTAAAAACTTTCAGTCCTGGCTGCACGCCGGCTTTGACAACTACCTCATGACGCCCAATGGCCGGGTGCACCGCTTGCTCACGAGGCTGGCAGTGGACAACCTGTTTCATCCGTTTCAGGCTTTTATGTTCGGGCAAAAATCGTTGGCTCCACGGATGGCCCTGTTGCACGACATCCCCTTTGTGGTTTATGGCGAAAACGAAGCCGAATACGGCAACCCGATTGGCGACACCACCAGTGCCCAGAGGGACTGGTCTTATTTCACAGCCGCCAACAAATCCGAGATTTACCTCGGCGGCACTTCTGTAAAAAGTTTGTACGAAGACTATGGCCTTGAAGAGCAGGATCTGCTGCCCTACCTGCCGGCTGACCCGGCGCAAATCCAGCGCAAGCACGTTGAGGTGCATTACCTGGGCTACTACCTCAAATGGCATCCGCAAAGCTGCTACTACTACGCTGTGGAGCACGGCGGTTTTGAGGCATCGCCCGAGCGCACACCCGGCACTTACAGCAAGTACAACAGCATTGACGACCGCATCGATGACTTTCACTACTACACCACCATCACCAAGTTTGGTATTGGCCGTGCCACTTACGATGCGGCGCAGGAAATTCGCTCTGGTGACATCACGCGTGACGAAGGTGTGGCACTTGTTCGCCGCTACGATGGCGAGTTTCCGGAGCGTTTTGCGGAAGAAATTTTTCGTTATCTGAGCATTCCGGCAAACGAATTCCCCAAGGCCAGTCAGATGTTTGAGAGCCCCGTGATGGACCGCAACTACTTCATGCGCCTGGCCGACAACTTTCGCTCGCCGCACCTCTGGAAGCGCGAAGCAGACCAGTGGAAATTGCGTCACACCGTGTTTGGTGGCTAAACCGCGCGCATGGCAGGCTTGCGCATCATTCCCCGGCTCGACATCAAGGGCCCCAATCTGATCAAGGGCATTCGGCTGGAAGGCTTGCGCGTGGTGGGCGATCCGCATGCGTTTGCGCTGCGTTACTACGAAGCCGGTGCCGATGAGCTGGTGTTCATGGACATTGTGGCCAGCCTGTACCAGCGTAATTCGCTCTCAAGCATCATTGCCCGCGCCGCCAATCAGATCTACATTCCGATCACGGTGGGCGGCGGTGTTCGCAGCCTGGGCGACGTGCACAACATGCTGCGCTCTGGGGCTGACAAGGTCGCCATCAATACCGCAGCGATCGCCCGACCCGAGCTGATCACCGAGGTCGCACAGCGCTTTGGCGCACAGTGCATGGTGCTGTCGGTCGAGGCCAAACGCACCGGCCCCGGACGCTGGGAAGCCTACACCGACAACGGCCGTGAACACAGCGGGCGCGATGTACTCGAATGGATTGACGAGGCGGTGGGGCGCGGCGCCGGTGAGGTGTTGCTCACGGCGGTAGACCAGGAGGGCACGCGCAAGGGGCTGGACATTGAGCTGCTCGAAGCGGTGAACCAAAGGGTCAATGTGCCAGTCATCATCAGTGGTGGTTTCGGTGATGCGCAGGACCTTAAACGCGCCAGCGATGTGGGCGCGTCCGGTATTGCCATTGCCGATGCCCTGCATTGGCAGCGCACCACCTTACCGCAGATCAAGCAGCAGGCGCAGGCGCAGGGCCTGGAGGTTCGGCTGTGACACCTACCAATACGCTGCAGGTGACGGTCCTTGACTACGGCATAGGCAACTTGCTCAACGTGGTGCGGGCGCTTGAGCATTCTGGTGCGACGGTGCGCGTGGCGGCGCAGGCCAGTGAGGTTGGCGAGCTGCCTGACCGCATGGTGTTGCCCGGCGTGGGCGCATTTGGCGACGCAATGCACGAGATGCGGCTGCGTGGCTTCGATGATCTGGTGAAACGTTTTGCAGCCACCGAACGACCTTTTATGGGTATCTGTGTTGGCGCTCAGCTGCTATTTGACGTGGGTGAAGAGCACAGCAACGGCCGGGCGGGCCACCCTGGGCTGGGTTTGATTCCCGGCCGCGTGCAGCCTGTGCCGGCCGTGGCCCCGGATGGCAAGCGCCTTCGCATTCCGCATATTGGCTGGAGCGGGCTGCAACCTGCCGAACCGCGCGCTTCATGGGATGGCACGCCACTGTCTGGCCTGGCTCGGGGTGAACCGGTGTATTTTGTGCATTCGTTTGCGCCTGTACCTGCACATGAAAAGCACCGCTTGGCCGACACCAGCTACCACGGGGTTCGCATTTGCGCAGCTGTGGCGCGTGACCATATCTATGGATGCCAGTTTCACCCTGAGCGCAGTGCTGCGGCGGGGCTGGGCATACTGCGGCAATTCCTCACCCTATGACGCCCAGCCTGACCGACGCCAGGGCCAAAGGCCAGACCATCGCCACTATTTGCGCACGCGGTGGCAGCAAAGGTTTGCCCGGTAAAAATACCCGCCTGTTTGCGGGCAAGCCGCTGATCGTGCACTCGATCGAGCATGCCCGGGCTTGCTCCGCCATTGATGCCGTCGTGGTGTCCACCGATGATGCGGTCATTGCGGACATAGCCCGCGCCGCCGGAGCCCTGGTGCCCTATTTGCGGCCCGCCGAATTGGCCAGTGACACGGCTGCCAAGCTGCCGGTGATTGAGCATTTGGTGCGGCACCTGGAGCAGGGCGGCCAATCTATTGCCCGCATCGTCGATTTGCAGCCCACGTCGCCGCTGCGCGACGCACAAGACATCACGAGGGCCTTGAGCGCCTGCCCGGGTATGCCGCTGACGGTCAGCGTGCGCGAAGCGCAAGACAACCCCTACTTTAATATGCTGGAGCGCGGTGCAGATGGCCGCCTGGCGCTGTGCAAGGGGCAAGGCAGTACACGGCGGCAGGATTCACCTGCGGTGTATGCGCTCAATGGCTCGATTTACGTCTGGCAACGCCCGGCCTTGGCGCAAGCGGCTGTCGAAGGGCTGTGGAGCGTCGCGCTGGGTGTCTACGTGATGCCGCACTGGAAATCGGTGGACATTGATGACCTGAATGATTTCGAATACGCCGAGTGGCTGTATCACCGGCACAAGGCCTCCGGGCTATAAGCTCAAACCCATGACTTCTACAACGCAGAACGTTTTTATCATTGCCGAGGCAGGTGTCAACCACAACGGTGATATGGCGCTGGCGCTGCGCCTGTGCGATGCGGCGCAGGCGGTGGGTGCGGATGCTGTCAAATTTCAAACCTTTCGCGCGCAAGATTTGGTGGTGCCCGGCGCGCCAACGGCCGAGTATCAGTCGCGCCAGACCGGTGACCAAGACCAGTTCGCCCTGCTTGAGCGGCTGGAGTTGAGCGAGGAGCAGCACCAGCAGATCAAGGCCCATTGCGACGCCATTGGCATTGAGTTTTTTTCCACACCGTTTTCACTGGAGGCGGTTGACCTGCTGCTGCGCCTGGGGGTGCGGCGGCTCAAGCTGTCGTCTGGTGAACTCACGCACCGGGCGCTGGTGGCGTATGCGGCGGCAACGCAGTTGCCTTTGCTGATGTCCACCGGCATGGCGACGATGCCTGAGATTGTTGAAGCGCTGGCATGGGTACGCGCGGCGCGTGGTCATGTGCGCGACGTGGTGGTGTTGCATTGCACGTCGGCTTACCCGGCACCTGATGACACTCTCAACCTCACGGCCATGCGCCAAATGTCTGAGCAGTTGGGTGTGGCCATCGGCTATTCGGATCACAGCCTGGGCATTGAAGCGCCACTGGCCGCCGTTGCACTGGGTGCGACCGTGATTGAAAAACACATCACGCTGGATTGCGCGCTTCCGGGACCTGACCATAGCGCGTCGCTGGAGCCCGGGGCCTTTGCGCGCATGGTGCAAGGCATTCGCCGTGTCAGCGCCATGCGCGGGGATGGTGTCAAGGCCCCGCGCCCGGATGAACTGGATACCGCCCGTGTCGCGCGACGCAGTGTTGTGGCGCAAACCGATATTGCGGCCAACGTGGCGTTGACTGCTGTCATGCTGGCCTGCCGCCGCCCGGGTACGGGCATCGCGCCGCGGGACCTGCCAGATTTGATCGGCCGATGCCTGATAGTCGATATAGCCGCAGGTACAGTGTTGCAGTGGCATCACTTCGCGCCCTTGACCAGGCCATTTCATCAGGATCGGTCAAAGCCATGAGTGCCGTGCGTCAGGTCATCTACCTGAGCGGTTCGCGGGCTGATTTTGGGTTGATGCGCTCGACCTTGCAACTGGCGGCACGGTGTCCGGCGCTGAAGGTGCAAGTGGCCGTGACCGGCATGCACCTGAGTGCAGTGCATGGCCATACGGTAGACGATATTCGCGCCGCCGGGTTGCCCCTGTGTGGCGAGGTGCCGGTAGATGTGACGACGCGCACGCCGGCCAGCATGGCTACCAGCCTGGGTGAGTGCCTGCAGGGCATGACACGTTTGCTGGAGGCCCAGCGGCCCGACTTTTTGGTGTTGCTGGGTGATCGCGGCGAAATGCTGGCAGGCGCGATAGCGGCTCTGCACCTGGGTATTGCCAGTGTGCATATTCATGGCGGCGAGCGCTCGGGGACAGTTGATGAGCCGGTGCGGCACGCCATCAGCAAATTGAGCACCTGGCACATGGTGGCCACGGATGCATCGCGAGCGCGTCTGATTCGCATGGGGGAAATGCCTGGTCATGTGTTTGTGACGGGCGCGCCCGGACTCGATGGTCTGGCTGAGCTGGCCCATGGTTCGCGTGAAGAGGCTTTGCTTGCGCTGCAGATGCCGCCCGACAAACCTTTCGTGCTGGCCTTGTTTCACCCTGTGGTGCAGCAGTCTGGCAGCGCTTACAGCCAGACGGTGGCCATGGTGAGCGCGTTGGCACGCTCGGGGCTGCCAGTGCTGTGGCTTGAGCCTAACGCCGATGCCGGGTCGCTGGAGGTATTAAGGGCGCTTGATGAGGTGGTGTTGCCGGCTGGGTCGCGCCGTGTTCAGCATCTGCGCCGGGACGCTTTTGCCAGCGCCATGCGGCACTGTGCGGCCATGCTCGGCAACTCTTCGGCAGGCATCATTGAGGCAGCTACTTTTGGCACGCCGGTGATCAATGTCGGCGACCGGCAACGCCTGCGCGAACGCAATGCCCAGGTTTGGGATGTGGCCGCTGACCCTGAGGGCATCGCGGTGGCGTTGCTCGCGGCGCTTTCGCAGGGACGCGGTCCGTGTGAAAATCTTTATGGTGATGGGCGTGCCGGTGAGCGCATGGTTCAGCACCTGGCCAGCCTGCCCATGGACCCGTCACTTCTTGAAAAATTCAATGCTTATTGAGCGCATGCCAAATCACGCTGCAGCGGTTTTATCGAAGCCCAGCCTGCTGTTGTTTGGCGCGGGCGGGCACGCGCGCGTGGTGGCCGATGCCGTCCTGTGTTCTGGGCAATGGGGTGTTGTGCTGGCCTCTGACCGCGATGCCAGGGTGTGCACGGGCGATTTGTTGCCAGGTGTGGCGATGGTCACGTTGTCGGGTTTGCCCACTGCACAAGGGCCAGCCTGCGCCTTGCACGTGTCGATTGGACACAACGCCTCGCGCCAGCGTGAAGCCATGCTGCTGGGCCTGGAATGGCTGGCCACTGTGGTTCACCCCAGCGCCAGCGTGTCGGCGCACGCGTTTGTAGCGGCGGGTTGTTTTATAGCTGCACAGTCGGTGCTGGCGCCGGGTGCGCAGCTCGGCATTGGCGTCGTCATCAACCATGCGGCGGTGGTCGACCATGAAGTGCGCATCGGTGCTTTTTCTCATATTGCACCCGGTGCGGTGCTGGGCGGAGCGGCGCAGATTGGCGCACGGGTACTGGTCGGCGCAGGCGCCGTGGTGCTGCCGGGTGTGTCCGTATGTGACGACGCCGTGATAGGCGCAGGTGCCGTGGTGAGCGCCCATGTGCTGGTGGCTGGTACCTGGGCCGGTGTGCCTGCAAGGAAATTGAAATGAACCGTCAAGAATTTGAAGCCCTGTGCGTGAGCCCGGCCTGCACACTGCGTGAGGCGCTCCAGCGCCTGGACGCGACGGCGCGCGGTGTGTTGCTGGTGCAAGGTGATGACGGGGTTTTGCAGCGAACCGTCACCGATGGTGATTTGCGCCGTGCACGCCTGCAGCAAACTGACGACGAAACGCCCGTCGCCAACCTGCCTGCGCAAACGCCCATCACGGTCGGTGAAGCGGCTGGGGCCGGTGCAGTACTGGCCGTGATGGACGCGCACCAGATTGACCATGTGCCAGTGCTCAACGCTTCAGGTTGTGCGGTGGACGCGGTGTTTCGCCGCGAGCTGTCGCAGCGTATCTGGCTGTCGTCGCCGCACCTTGGAGAAGAGGAAATCGCTTTTGTGGACGAGGCCTTCAAAACCAACTGGATTGCACCACTGGGACCCAATGTGGACGGCTTTGAGCGCGAGCTGGCGGCGCATGTCGGCATTGGCCATGCAGCGGCGCTGAGTTCGGGTACTGCGGCGCTTCATCTCGGCCTGGTATTGCTGGGAGTGCAAGCTGGTGACACGGTGTTTTGTTCATCGCTGACGTTTGTGGCCAGTTGCAACCCGATTCTGTATTGCGCTGCCACACCGGTTTTTATCGACGCAGAACCGGAGACCTGGAATATGTCTGCCGCAGCACTGGAACGCGCCTTCGAGGCCGCACGCCGTGACGGGCGTTTGCCGCGCTGCGTGATTCTGGTCAATCTGTATGGCCAGAGCGCCGACATGGACGCTTTGCTGCCGATTTGTGAGCGCTATGGCGTGCCGGTGCTTGAAGATGCCGCCGAGTCTCTCGGTGGCCGCTATAAAGGCCGCAGCAGTGGCACCTTTGGCCGTATCGGCGTTTATTCGTTTAATGGCAACAAAATCATCACAACATCTGGTGGCGGCATGCTGGTGGCCGACGATGCAGATTTGGTCGCACGCGCGCGCAAGCTGTCGACCCAGGCGCGCGACCCGGCACCGCACTACCAGCACTCTGAGCTTGGTTTTAACTACCGCATGAGCAATGTGCTGGCTGGTATTGGGCGCGGCCAGTTGCGGGTGCTGGATCAACGCGTGGCGCAGCGCCGACGCGTGTTTGAGCGCTACAGGCAAGCATTAATTGACTTGCCTGATATTCACTGGATGCCCGAACCCGAGGGCTTTCAATCAACACGCTGGTTGACTTGCCTGACGCTGTCCGGGCCAGCTGCACGGGAGCGCTGCAAAGTCGTCATCCAGTATCTGGAGCGCCATTCTATTGAGGCGCGACCGGTGTGGAAACCCATGCATCTTCAGCCGCTGTATGCTGGTGCAATTTATTTCAGTCACGCACCAGGCGAGGATGTTTCGAGCATGCTTTTCCACCACGGCTTGTGTTTGCCCTCAGGCTCCAACACCAGCGAAGATCAGCAAGACCGCGTCATTACACACTTGCGCCGAGCATTGCTGCAGTCGGAGAGCCTTCGTGCAATTGCGTAGGCACACGCTGCCACTTCTGGGGATAGATCTGTTGCTGGTGGGGCTGGCGTGGTGGGCGTCGTTCTGGCTGCGTTTCAACCTCGATATTCCTGCCGAGTTTGCACAATTGGCTTTTGACAGTACGCCGTGGGTGCTGGCGGCGTTTGCCGTGGGGCTTTTGTCAACGGGCGTCTACCGGCAGGTATGGCGCTACATTGGGCTACATGAACTGCGCCAGCTGACAGTTGGCGTTGCGCTTGGCAGCGTATTGGCAGCCGCAGCGATTTTGATGCTGCGCCTGCCCAATTTTCCCCGCACCGTTTTTCTGCTGCAGCCCCTGCTGGTTGTGTTGCTGCTGGGCGGCGCACGGGCATCGTGGCGCCTGTTGAATGAGCGTTCTGCATTGCCCGAATTTGCTCAGCCTCTGCTGATCGTGGGCTCGCTTCAAGAAGCGACCGACGCCTTGCGTGCCCTCAAAGGATCCGTGCACTGGTCGCCTGTTGGTATTGTGTCGCCCCATTCTGCTGAGCGTGGGCATTCACTCCAAGGTGTGCGGGTGTTGGGGGCTATTCATTCAATAGTGCGCATTGCAGAAAATACCAATGCGAAAACTCTATTGATCGCCAGTCCTGCAGGCTCTTTCGAGCGCCGCGAGGTGTTGAAGCACGGTATCGGCCTGACGCTGCTGACAATGCCACAACCCGGTGATTGGTTGCAAGCCAGTGGCGTGGTACCCCGTAAAGTTGAGCTGGAAGACCTTTTGGGCCGGGCTGCAGTACAACTGGATGTGAATGGTCTGGCGGATTTGTTTTCCGGACAAACGGTCCTTGTTACAGGGGCCGGCGGTTCTATCGGTTCCGAGCTTTGTCGGCAAATTGCCCGCTTTGGGGTCGGTCGTCTGGTGTGTGTCGATGTATCCGAGATCGCGATTTATCAGCTTGAGCAGGAGTTGCGCGAGGCACACCCCATGATGCTGGGGCTGTATTACACCGCCAACGTACGCGAGTTTGACCGTTTGCTGGCGATCGCGCAAAAGCACCGGCCCACAGTTGTGTTTCATGCGGCAGCCTACAAGCATGTGCCCTTGATGGAGGATCTCAACGAGATCGAGGCGGTGCGCACCAATGTGCTGGGTACGCTGAATGCGGCGCGGGTGGCAGGGCTGTGCGATGCCCGGCGGTTTGTGTTGATCTCGACAGACAAGGCTGTGAATCCGACCAACATCATGGGTGCCAGCAAGCGCCTGGCTGAATTGATGGTGCAAGGCGTCGCGCCCGAGTTTGGAGCCACGCAGTATGTGTCTGTGCGTTTTGGAAATGTGCTGGGTTCCAGCGGTTCCGTGGTGCCGCTCTTTACGGCCCAGATTGCGCGTGGCGGGCCGGTCACGGTGACACACCCGGATGTGGTGCGTTACTTCATGACTATTCCGGAAGCGGCGCAGTTGGTAATGCAGGCAGGTTTGATGGGCCGTTCTGGCCAAATATTTGTCCTCGACATGGGTGAGCCCATGAAAATTGTTGACCTGGCGAGCATGTTGATTCGCCTGAGCGGAAAGACCGAACACGACATCAAAATCATCTATACCGGCCTCCGGCCAGGAGACAAGCTCTTTGAAGAGTTACTTGCAGACGATGAGACCACATTGCCGACCCCACACCCCAAACTCCGTGTGGCTAAAACGTCAGGCCAGCAGGCCGCTAATGTGGATGCCGTGGTTCACTGGGTGGCGCAAGCTGGTGCTGCACCGTCAGGTGAGCAACTGCGTGCATGGCTACGCAAGCAGGTGCCCGAATACGTCAGGATGTGAGGGGTTTTCCAACTCCAGGAATCAGCCGGAGATACCTGTGCGCTCCAGAATGTCGCTGATTAGTTCAAGCCGGAGCAGCGGGTTATCCAGCTCCATCAAGCGCTGTTTTAGTTCTGGCGGCATGGGGAGCAACTCACACCAGCGGTTGGCAACCCAGCCGCAGTCGTCCAGTCTATAAGGTGCCAGCAGGGGCATCTGTTCAGCAGATACGTCACCGCGCTCCTGCAAGGTCCTGATCAGCTTGCCCAGCGCGTCCGCTGTGCCCTGCAGATCACTAGGGATTTTGACAGACTGGTCATCTTCGAGGTAAGTAACATTGGCTACCCACAGCCCGTGCTTGAGTTTTTCGCGCTGCGAAATCTCGAATCGTCTCGTACCTTCACTGCAGATCACCATCAAGCCAGGCTGTGGGACTGAAAATTCTGTGATGATCGCCAAGGTACCTACCTTGCTGAATTCTTCATGTGCGAATCCGTCACCAGCGGGAGCTTGGGCTTCAGGTTTGCGTACTTCAGAGCCCTCGGTGAGTGCCACCACACCAAATGGGGCACCCGTTTTATGGCACCTTCCAATCATGTCCAGGTAACGAACTTCAAAAATCCTCAAATGCAACAGTCCACCGGGATAAAGTACGCTGCCCAAAGGGAAGAGTGGAAGTGAAAACAAGGTAAGCGCGTCAGACATTTGGACATGCCTTAATTAAACATGGCAATATCATCCCACGATCAGCGCAGCGCTTTAATCTGCGTTCTCCTTGCCCTGGTTTGAAAGTCAGAAATACACAAAAAAACCCGCCAAATTGCGGGTTTTTTGAAGCGCCGGTGGGCGATTGAAAGCGCTGCTTATTTTTTGGCGGCGCTTGCGGGAGGTTTTGCAGCGTCGGCCTTAGCATCTTTTTTAACTTCTTTTGCAACGGAGGCTGGTGCAGCCGGTGCAGCAGCAGGCTTGGCGTCGGCCTTTTTCTCTTCAGTTTTTGCTGCGGGTACGACTGCAGCAACTGGTTTTTCATCTTTCTTTGCGGCGACTGCGGGCGCAGCGACGCCTTTAAAGCCAACACCACCAACTGTCAGGCCTTCTGCCGAGAATTTGGCCGCATTACGTTCGCCGAGGCCTTTAACGCGCTCAATGAAGTCGTTCCAATCCTTGAAGTTACCTTTTTTGCGCTCGTCGACAATCTTGCCAGAAATCGCAGGGCCAATACCCTTGATGCCATCCAGCTCGGCAGCAGTGGCCTTATTGACATCAACGGCAGCAAAAGATATTGCGATATACATGGTGGCGAAAAACGCCAGCAATTTCTTGAACATGAGAAAACTCCTCGGATATGGGTTTGGTTGGTGAACAGAAACGACCTCGGAATCGAGATAGTTCTTATAACTAACGGCCAAGCGTCAGGCGGGTTGACCGCAAGATGGCATTTTTGAGCGGGAAACCCTGATCTCCGCTTATTTTTTTGACCCGCTCAGCCACTGCATGTAAGCCGTTACACCAGTTTGTACGTCAGCAAAGACGTGATTGCAACCAGCCGCGCGCAGTGCGCTCAGGTCGGCCTGGGTATAGCTCTGGTATTTACCAACCAGTGCTGCAGGAAAATCGATGTAGTCAATCAGTCCGCCACGAGCGGCTTCATCGCGGCTGAGCGCTACATCGTTTTGATCCTTGCGCAACGCGTTGATAACGGCAATGGCAACGTCATTAAAAGGTTGCGCCTGGCCTGTGCCGAGGTTGAAGATCCCGGATTGTTCGGGATGGTCAAGAAACCAGAGGTTGACGGCGACAACGTCATCTATATAAACAAAATCGCGCATCTGACCACCGGCACCATAACCGCCATACTCGCCAAACAGCTTGACCTTGCCCTCAACTTGATACTGGTTGAATTGATGAAAGGCCACACTGGCCATGCGGCCCTTGTGCTGTTCACGTGGACCATACACATTGAAGTACCTGAAGCCAGCTACCTGGGCAAAAGCATTTTCAAATCGACGGCCGGTTTCGCGCCTCAGACGCTGATCAAAAAGTAGCTTGGAGTATCCGTAAACATTCAGTGGCTTCTCGAATTCAGGCGACTCGCTAAAAGTGTTTGAGCCGCCGTAGGTAGCCGCTGACGATGCGTAAAGCAGGCGCGTACCTTGTTCTTGGCAGGAATGAAACAACTCGCATGACAGTGTGTAGTTGTTGTCCATCATGTATTTGCCGTCAAGCTCCATGGTGTCACTGCACGCGCCTTCGTGAAACACGGCTTCTATTTTCCCGAAAGCACCTTCTGCAAACAGGTCGTAAAAGTCATCGGCATCCACATAATCCGCAATTTGCAGATCCGCCAGATTACGGAATTTATCGCCTTCGGTCAGATCGTCCACTGCAATGATGTCGTCAATGCCCCTGGCATTCAGTCCTTTGACAATGTTGCTGCCAATAAAGCCGGCTGCCCCGGTAACAACTATCTTCATGGGGTATTCCTTGATTTTAAAGAGCGCCGAAAAGCTCGTTGTAGTTCACTGTGGCAGTACCGAATTTTCCGACCACAATGCCGCCGGCACGGTTGGCAATCGGCACAGCGTCACGCAGACTCATGCCGGTGGCCGCCATGGTGGCCAGCGTGGCGATCACGGTGTCTCCGGCACCCGTGACGTCGAACACTTCTCGTGCTACCGCAGGCACATGGAATTGGCCCTGGTCGTCAAACAGCGTCATGCCTGCTTCACTGCGGGTAAGCAGCAAAGCTTCAAGATTGAGTGCATTGCGAAGGTTGTGCGCTTTGACTTCAAGGTCTGCTTCATCGCGCCAAACACCAATAACCTGTTCAAGCTCTGCGCGGTTGGGCGTGATCACGGTGGCATTTTTGTAGCGCGCGTAGTCTGATCCCTTGGGGTCAACCAACACCACTTTGCCAGCGGCGCGGGCTTGGGCAATCATCAGCGTAATGTGCGCCAGACAGCCTTTTCCGTAATCTGAAAACAGCACGGCATCTTGTGTGGGATACAGTTTTTCAAACGTTTCAGATTGCGAGGCGAGAACCTCGTTTTTAGGCCTGTCTTCGAAATCAAGCCGTATCAGCTGTTGCTGGCGACCAATGACCCGCAGTTTCACTGTGGTCTTCAGCCGCGCATCCCGGCCAAAATACGGTTTAATGCCGGTTTGGGCGACCAGGGTCTCGAGCTGGCGACCGGCCTCATCGTCGCCAACCACCGTGAGTAACGAAGCCTGGGCACCGAGTGTGACAATGTTACAGGCCACGTTGGCTGCTGCGCCAATGCGCTCTTCCGTACGCGTGACGCGAACAACGGGAACCGGAGCCTCTGGCGAAATTCGGTCCACTGCACCATACCAATAACGATCCAGCATGGCGTCACCCACCACCAGAACGCGGGTTGATAAAATTTTTTCTTGGTTGGGTTTCATTTCCAGCTGCATGCTCATTATTTAAAGACCTAAAGCTCCTCTACGCGCCGCGCCGGATAGCTGTCCCAGGCCTGGCAACCAGGGCATTGCCAGAAATGCTGGGTGGCTTCAAAGCCGCAAGCTGCGCAACGGTAGCGCATCAGTGGTTTTGTCGCGTGGTCCAGTGCACGTTGCACCAGTTTTTGACTTTGCTCAGTAGGGAGATCACCACCGGCAATCCACCGGGCCGCTGCTACCAGAGAGGCCTCACGTTCCAAATGCTCGAGATACCATTGGCGAGCTGCGGTGGGGTCTTTTTCCAGCCTGACGATAGCCTCCATCACATCAAGTGACGGACTACACGCGTGGTGGGTTTTCAGCAGGGTAATGACGGGGTTGAACAGGTGAGAATTCTGTGCAATGTTCACCAGCAGGCCAGCTGCCAGGCTTAATGCTTGTGGTGCAGCTTTCTCCAGCTGGAGCAGGGTGTCATACGCCTCCTGATACTGCCCGCGCTGGCTGTATAGTTTTGCCAGGTCAACCAACGGCCGGGCTGATGTTGGAGCAAGGCTGCAAGCCAGTTGCAAAGCTGCGAAGGCTTTATCATCATCACCTGCCGCCAGAAAGACACTGGCATGCTCGCACAGATAGTGCGCCTGGCGTCCGTTAAAACTTCCATGGCCGGCGCTGTCAAGCTTCTGGGCGATATCTGTGGCGTGTGCCCAATCGCGGGAGCGTTCGTAGATTGCCAGCAGGGCCAACCGTGCTTCCTCTTCGTAAGGCGTACCTTCAAGTTTTCGAAGCGCTGCTTCTGCGCGGTCCAGCAGTCCTGCTTTCAGAAAATCTAGCGCCAGCGCATGCTGAGCTCGATCCCGCTCGGGTTGTGCAAGGTCGCCGCGCGACATCAGGTGCTCGTGCACGCGCACCGCACGTTCATACTCACCGCGTCTGCGAAAAAGATTTCCCAACGCGAAGTGCAACTCAGACGTATCAGGATCATTCTGCACTGCCTCGATGAACGCATCAATGGCTTGGTCCTGCTGCTCATTGAGAAGGAAGTTCAAACCGCGAAAGTAGGCCTTTGGGGCTTGGCGGTTTTCAATGCGCAACTGCCTGAGATCAATACGTGATGCCAACCAGCCTAATGTGAATGCGACGGGGAAACCCAGCAAAACCCAGGTGAAATCAAAGTCCATGGCGGGGTACGACAGAGTTGTCGGCAGGTGCGCTTGGTTTGTCAGAAATATCTGAGGTGTCTTTTTGAAGCGCTAAATTCATGCGGTGTGCCCTGCGCTTTTTCCACCAACGCGGCATCATTACCAACACGCCGAGGGACAAGCCGCATGTAAATGCTGCCAGCACAACCAGCACCAAGGGCGCTCTCCAAAGTGTGCCAAAAAAGAAGTAGACAGCCACAACCTGCTGGTTGTTCAGCGCAAAAGCAAACAGCGTAAAAAAAATGGCTGTTTTAAGCAGCCACATCAGGTATTTCACTTGGCTTTTTCTCCCGGAATGATCCAAAGTGATTGTAGCCAGCACCTTGGTTGTGCGGCTTATTTTGATGGCTTTGGAGGCTGTGCCGTTAGCAATTCTTCGGTACGGGCATCTACTGTTTCACGCAAGGCTTTACCTGGCTTGAAGTGGGGCACACGTTTCTCTGGAATCGCCACACTTTCGCCGGAGCGGGGATTTCTTCCCATGCGCGGCGGACGCCGGTTCACCGAGAAACTGCCAAAGCCGCGAATTTCGATCCGGTGTCCGCGCACCAGTGCGTCGCTTACCGCGTCAAGAATTGTCTTGACCGCATATTCAGCATCACGATGTGTCAACTGACCGAATCGCGCAGCCAGTTCTTCTACAAGATCGCTTCTGGTCATAAAAAAAAGAGGGACAGCGAAATGGCGTGCAAAAGTTGTACGCAGGTACAACCATGCACGCCATTTCGCGGGAGGTCCGTTTATTTCTCGGTATTTTCCATCTTGGCGCGCAGCAATGCGCCGAGGTTGGTCAAACCTGCGTTGTCACGTGACGACTGCTGGCTCAGGGTAGCCATGGCTTCCTGCTGATCAGCATTGTCTTTGGCTTTGACGGACAGTTGAATGTTACGGGTCTTGCGATCCACATTCACCACGACTGCCGAGACTTCGTCACCTTCTTTAAGCACGTTGCGCGCATCTTCAACGCGGTCACGGCTGATTTCGCTGGCACGCAGATAGCCAATGATGTCTTCGCCCAAATCGACTTCAGCACCTTTTGCATCCACAGTCTTGACCTTGCCAGTCACAATCGCGCCTTTGTCGTTGATCGACACAAACGTGGTGAACGGGTCTGAGTCAAGTTGCTTGATACCGAGGGAGATGCGCTCGCGGTCAACGTCGACAGCCAACACAATGGCTTCAACTTCCTGACCCTTTTTGTAGTTACGAACAGCGGCTTCGCCGGTTTCGTTCCATGAAAGGTCAGACAGGTGAACCAGACCGTCGATGCCAGCGGCCAAGCCAACAAACACGCCGAAGTCGGTAATCGACTTGATCGGGCCCTTGACGCGGTCGCCGCGTTTGGTATCTTGCGCAAAC
>JANXTM010000014.1 GCA_025352405.1 Polaromonas sp. | reverse complement strand
TAGCAGCCGTCACAGTAGCAGGATCAGCCGTAACACTAGCGATCACACCTTGCAAAACGCCAATGTTCACAGACTGGCCGCTCAAAGCAACAGAGTAGTTCTCAGCAACCAGGGTTTTGTTGTTCAAAATTGCGCGTGCATTGGCGAAATCGCCAGTAGTTGCGGTGGTGTTGTTGATGGCAATGGCGGATTCGTAAGCGATCTGGCCTTTGCTCATGCCAGCGTTGAAACGCGATGTGACAAACGCGATAGCGTCGGTATTGGCTTGCAGGCCGTAGCTTGACAAAATGGCAGTGGCGAAATCACCAACGGTCAGGAAGTTGGGGTACAACGACTTGAAGATGATGTTGTTCGTCAAGTTGGTGGCCAGCACGTTCAAGTCGCGGCCATTGGCTTCGTAGAAGGTGGTGAAGTCTGACAAGCCTGACGCGCCGGGGGCAGCGCCGTACAAGGCGACTGTCAGCTTGACGATGTTGGTACGTTCTGTTGCATTAAGAGCCATGAAAATTCTCCGTAGACAGTTTGGAAGTTGATTAGGCGCCGAATGCTCCTAACTCGGGTGTGAGTATAGCCAAGGCTTTGAAGACTTTGTTGTGATTCACATCACAGGCATGAAGGCAAGTTGGCTTGTTGCGCCGTTACATCACTTTTCAGGGGCTTTGCGGGGGAAATGGGGGTTGTCAACACAGCCTGATGGTGTTGCAGTGGCCGTGCGGATTGCCTTTATTGAAACCCTTCGACAAGCCCAGGGCGAACGGAACAACGGTTGTGTTTGGGTCAACGGTTCTATTTGGGTCAACGGTTTTCTCAGGGCAAAAAGTTTTTACTTCACCGGGCCTGCCCAATAGGCCGGCTATTAGGCTGGCTTTTTAAAAAATGTCCCAGCGCAGGCCGCTGTACAGTGCGTGGCCCTTGGCGGCAAAGGCGCTCAGGTTGCTGGCCTGGCGGCTTAGCTCTGCGCTGACAAACCAGCGGGCGCCGCCCAACATGCTGGCAGGCAGCTGGTGGGCCAGCTCAAGGCGCAGGGCCTGGCGGGTGCTGGTGCGCACGGCGTTGTTGGCCAGCAGCTGGCTGTAGCCGCTGCTGTCTTGTTGCTGCAACCAGCTGTACTCGGCCACCCACTCAAGCGTGGGCGTGCCGGGCAGCTGCAAGCGGCCATAGGCGGCTGTGCGCAGGTCTGTGGCGGTGTTGTTGCCACCGGGGCGCTGGCCGCTGGCCGCGCGGTCTTGCCCGCTGCGCAGCTGCAAGCTAAAACGCGGCAAGCTGAGATAGGGGTTGCCGAATAAAAAATCGCCGGGCTGGCCGGTGGCTGGCGCTGCCGTGTCGCCTTCGGCTGCGTCGCAAGCCACTGACAGCAGCAGGCCCTGGTAGGTGCCGTTGAGCTGGGCGGTGGTGGGGTAGCGGCGAATGTCGGTCTCCAGCCCGACAAGTGGGCGGCACATTGAGCCTGGCCGGGGCCCTGCCAGCTGCCACTGGTGCACCAGCGCTGCGCGCACGCTGTGCAGCAGGTCGACACTGCCAAAGCGCAGGTTGCCGTAGCCCAGCCGGGCCTGCCACTGGCTGGCGGCGGCTGGTGCCTGCAGCCACTGGGCCGCCAGGTCGAGCTGCTGGTAGCCGGTGTCTGCCAGGCGGCTGTTGCGGTTGTGCAGCTCTGCCTGCAGCACCCACAGCTGGTCGTTTACTGGCTTGATGGCCTGGTACTGCAGGGCCGTCATTAACGCCGTGCCGCGCTGGGCGCGCGAGGCATCGGCCAGTGGCAACGACACCTCACCGGCGGGGAAGGTCAAGGTGAGCTGGCCGTCAGATGTGGCGTTATTGAGGTTGCTGTCAAACCCGCCAGCCAAAGAAACCTTCAGGTGCTGGTCCCAGGCGCCTTTGGGCTGGCTGCGCACGGCTGCCAGCTGGCTTTGCAGCACTGGCTGCAGGCCGGGGGGCAAGTCGGGGCGCTGGCTGATTTGCTGCAGCAGTGCCTGGGCCGATGGGGCGTCGCCTGCGTCGCGCAGGGCCAGGGCGTAGTCAAGCTGGGTGCCGGGCTGGTCGGGGTCTAGCAGCAGCGCGCGCTCTAGTGACTCAACAGCAGCGGCGGGCTGCCCCATTAATTGAAGCACCAGGCCGCGCTGGGCATGAAAGCGCGGGGTGTCAAGGCACAGCTCGGCCATGCTGTCGAGCTGGGCCAGGCTTTGCTGCAGCTGGGCAAGGTAGGCCGCCGGGGGCTGCTGCGGGCCGGAGCGGGCGGGTGCGTCAGCTACCGGGGGGCAGGTGCTGGCGCTGGTGGTTGCGGTTGCCGGCAGGTTGCGCGTTGCAAGGCCGCTGGCCGATGGGCTGCCGCGGCTGCCTGCCAGCGGGTTGGTGTGCGTTTGCGCGAGCACCTGCGCGAAGGCCGTGGACACAAGCCCAGCCAAAATCAATCGTTTCACGCTGCAATGTTTACTTGATGGAGGTAATGCAGATTAGCCTGCTCTTGGGGTAACCCGGGTTGTAGCAGGTTGCGCAGAGTATATATCTGGTGGCTGTGCTGCAGACCGGGCAATAAAAAACTGCCGAGAGGTTTAAGCGCCACATCAAGGTTGTCGGGGTCGCTGCCAGTCATGATGATTTTGGCGGCGGCCTGCCCTACCAGCACCGGGTAGGCCAGGTCTTGCGTCATGTCGCGCAGGCGCAGGGCGCTGGTCACAACCTGCCCAAGCACGGTGTGTACCCGCCGCCCGGCCGAACCAAATGAGCCGACCAGGGCCACGCCGCTTTCAAGCCCGACACTGACGCCCAGCGGCTCAAGCTTTTGGCCGCTGACGTTGGGCAGCTCCTGGCTGCAGCGCACCCACAACTCGCGGGCTGCGGCCAGCGCCCTGGCGGGGTGGTCGGTGCACGGCAGCGGGCCGTTGAACAATGCCAGCAGGCTGTCGCCAACCATTTCTTCAACAACGCCGCCGTGTGCCGAAACAATTTCACTGGCGGTGCTGTAGAAGTGGTGCAGCACGCGGGCAGATTCTTCGGGGCTGCGGGCTTCGCAGTAAGCGGCAAAGTTGTTCAGCTCGGCTGCCACCACGGTGACGTTGAGGCGCTGTGCCTCAATGTTGCCGCTGGGCACGGTAAACGCAATTTTTTCAGCGACGGGCGCTGACACATAGCTTGAGAGGTTTTGGTACAGGCGGCGTTTTTCAAACAGGCTGCGGGTGTGCTCGGCCAGCCCCAGCGCGCCGCCCGTCAAAATAACAGCCAGTGCCGGGCCCGACCAGCCCAGGTACCAGCCCAGCTTGTACATGGCAAGCGCATGCAGGCCGTACGCCGCCGCTGCCAGCAGCAGCGCCGCCACTGGCATCAGCAGCACGCGGTAGCGCTGCAGCAAAGCCTGCTTTTGGCGGGCCGGGTAATTGCCGCCCAGCAGGCACAGCGCGCACGCTGCCAGCAGCACAAAGCCCAGTTGCAGCCACACAGTAGCCAGTGGCGTGTAGGGCACGGCACCGTCAACAATGGCAGAAAGCAGCTGGGCGTGCACCTCGGCCCCGCTGACATGCCGGCCCAGGGCGGTGGGCACGGCGTCGGCCAGGCCAAACGCGGAAGCACCGACAATTACCCAGGCGCCCTGCAGAAGGTCTGGCGGCACCTTGCCTTGCAGCACGTCTGCAGCAGAGACAGAGGTGTAGGCGCTGCGGGCCTGGCGGTAGGGCACGCGCATCTGGCCTTGCGCGTCAAGCGCTACAGGCAGACCGGGCAAGGCGGCCAGACTGGCCTGCCACGGCGGCGCCCAGGGGCCGGTGCCGCGCTGCACATCAATGGCGGGGGCTGCGGCCTGTGCCGGCAGGTGGCCGGCGGCTGTCACGCCGGCCAAAGCCAGCGCCGGGTAGTTACGGTTGCCAAAGCACACAATGGCCGGCACGCGGCGCACCGCGCCATCGGGATCAAGCGTGGGTGTGATGTGGCCCGCACGGGTGTGCAGACCGGGCGCATTGGCCAGGTAACCCTGGGCCACCATGGCGGGTGCCTGGCAACCGAGGCCGGGCAGCGCACCGGCCAGCGCACCAGATTGCAGCTGGCTTTCGTTGTTGAGTGCAAATATTTGCGCCACGACGGTTGGCGATGTTTCATCGCGCGCAGCAAATGCCTTTGACAAATCCGCCAGGCCGTCACGGCCATCGGCAAAAACGACGTCAAACAGCTTGAGGCCGACCCCTTGCTCGTCGAGCTTGCGGGTCAGCTCGGCGACGGTTTTTCGCGGCCAGGGCCAGGGGCCTACGCGGCTGAGGCTGGCGTCGTCAATGTCTATCAAAATGACGCGCTTTTCGGGCTGCGTGCCGGCGCTGACCTGCCAGAGCAGATCGGTTGAGCGTTCGTCTATTTGCTGCAGGCTGGCGGGTGCCAGCCAGACCCAGAAAAACCAGACCAGCCCGGCCACGGCGAGGGCCAGCAAGCGGCCGCGCCAGGGCGTCAAGAAAGTACGCGTTAACAGCGGCTCTGTGGCGGTGTCAGGGTGGGCCAATTCAACGGCCCCACAAAGTGATGCCGGACAGCAGGCCGCCGCTGATGAACTTTTCAAAAAAGTAGCCTGCTGACTTTGTGTCAACCGCCATGGCACCGGCTATTCGTTGCCCGGCGGTGGTGCCGACAAAAATGCCGTCGCTGCGAATGTAGCCAGAGCCAGCGAGTTGGACCGCGCCGGTGGGCACGGAGTTGACATTCAATGAAGTGACAAACTGACGCGCCGCAAAGTCAATGGACAGCGCGCCGCCCGTGACATTGACCGGCGTTACAAGGGATGGTGTTGCCAGTTGTGCATAGGCCTGCTGCAGCGAGAAACTGAACGCAGGGCCAGCGGGGTTGGGAATGTTGGCACCGGTGGCGGGCTCGATGCGGTACAAAATATAGTTGTCGTTGCCGACCGTCACCTGGCGCGCCTCGGTGCGGGCAGCGGCCAGCGATACCGAAAAGTCATTGGCATTGCCACCGGCAGGCCCCCAGCGACCCCAGGCCAGTTGGGCCGGGCCACTCGGGACCTCGACTTTAGGCGGTGTCACCACCACAGGCACCACAACCACTGCGGGCGGGGCCACGACCGGTGGTGCAACAACGATGGGAGCAACCACCGCCGGTGGCGCGACAGGGGCAACCACCACCGGTGGCGCAACAACGACAGGGGCAACCACCACCGGTGGCGCAATCACGACGGGGGGTGTAACCACGATGGGCTGGGTGACAGGGAGCGACACCGACAAATCGTCGCTGATGGCTTTTCGCAAAGCGCCCTGGACCAGCGCCGCAGTGACAGCGGTGGCGGCAGCGTCTTGTTTGACGCCCTCGCGCGGCACCGCAACGGAGGGCTCGATGTCTGTGCGGGCGCTTGCCAGCAGTGTTGGTTGCGGGGCGCCGGCCTGCAGCTGCGGCAGGGGTTTGATGTCAAGCTGGGCAAACTGGCTGCGGAATTCGGCAAATACGTGGCCCATGTCGGCTGACAAATAACGTGAGCCCGGAGACGCGCACGGCCCGAGTGCCGAGCGCGAGCAACCGTCACCGAAAGGCGCCAGGACAATGCTTCCCTGGTTAACGGCGGCCAGGGTCTGACCGACCTGGGTGCGAACCACAAAGTCGGTGCCGAGCACGCCAATGGCCACCAGCGGGGTATTGAGGCGAAAGCGCTCTTTGGCGGCATGCGCGGCTTCGCCAGAAATCGCGCGGGTAACGCCCTGGTCCAGCCGGAAGCGCACAGTCGACAGCGCGGGTCTGGCAGGGTCGTACTGGTAGTCTTCGATCACGAGGCGGCTGGTGGGGCGAACGCTGACCAGCGCGCCATCAATGAAGCGGATGTGGACATGACCGCCTTCGGAGGTTTCGACCCGGTCACCGGGCTGAATCTTGCCACCCCGGACAGCCAGCGCCGATTCGCCCTGGCTGGAAATAATCACGGCGCGGCCGATGGTGAGGGTGACCTCACCGACTGGCGGCGCTGCGGCCACCACAACCTGAAAAGCGCAGAGCAGCGCCGCAGCGAGGAGCGCTCGCCATGCGGTGATTGACGGATTTAGAAATTTATGCACGGTTGCCGCACTTTCTTAAGATTGGCGAATTTAGCCTACAAAACCATCGCGGTCAGTGCGTGAGATCACAAACACACCATGCTTTACACTGTAACGGCACGTATATGAATGTTGAGTGATGCAAAATCGCGGTAGCAAAATCGCCACAGTTTAGCAACGGTCTTGAGCGGGCAGCGGGTCGAACCCCTCACATGCTCCCGGCCGACGACCACCCCAGACGCTATTTTCAGACCTTCTACATGCCCACTTCCGCCGCCGTTTTGCGCGGGCTCCCCCTGCTTTCGAGCCTGCCACAGGTCACGCTGGAACACATGGCGCAGCATTCTACCGAGCAGGCGTTTGCCAAGCGGGAAATTGTTTTAAATAAAAAAAGCCAGGCGCAGGCATTGTGTTTTTTGTTTGAAGGGCGCTTGCAGGGGGTTGACTTCACTTCGGACGGTCGCGAGGTCGGGATTTACTTTATTCAACCCGGCGATTACTTTGGAGAGGTGGCGGTGATCGACTCGGGCGCCCAGCCGGAGTTTGTGACGGCGGTTTCCCGGTCCAGGGTGGTGTTTATTCCAAAAGACCTGATCAAGCCGATTTTGTTTGCCTACCCCAAGCTGGCAGAGGTGCTGTGTATGAACCTGGCGGTGCGCTTACGGCAAATGTCGGCGCAGCGGCGTATTTTGGGGCTGGCCAATCCGCTGCAGCGTGTCTGTGCGCAGCTGGAGTTGCTGCTGCACACCACCAACGGACAACAATTTGTACGCAATGCGCCCACCCACCAGGAGCTGGCGATTATGATCAACGCCAGTCGGGAAACCGTGACACGGGTGTTTCAGTTGTTGCAAGGGCGCGGCGTGCTGGAACGCGATGGCAACGACTTGCGCGTTGACGACCCGGCGTTTATCCATGACGTTGCATCGGGCCGAAAAGACCCGACCAAAGACGCCGCAAAACCCTGAAACCTTGAGAATGAACGTGTCCAGACTTTTATCCATTTATCCCCTGTTGCCGGTCAAAAACCTGTTTTTAATCTGGCAACTTTCCAAGCGCGATGTGCTGGGCCGTTACAAGGGCTCGGTGCTGGGAATTGGCTGGAGCCTGGTCTACCCGCTGCTGCTGCTGGCAACCTACACCGTGGTGTTCAGGGTGATTTTCAAAGCCCGGTGGCCAGGCGCCGAGGAGTCACCAGCGCTGTTTGCACTGAATATTTTTGCCGGCCTGGTGATGTTCAACTTTTTCTCTGAGGTCGTGAGCCGGGCGCCCCGGCTGATCACCGAGCAGCCGAATCTGGTGAAGCGGGTGATTTTTCCGCTGGAGAGCCTGATTTGGGTGAATATTTTGGGCGGTCTGTTTCACGCCCTGCTGGGGCTGTTGGTACTGATATTGGGCACTTTTTTGGTGCCTGGCATTTTCGGGGCCACGGTGCTGGCCGCGCCTTTGGTGGTGCTGTCGCTGATTCCTACGCTGCTGTGCCTGGGTCTGGGCCTGGCCTGCGTTGGGGTTTACCTGCGAGATCTGGCGCAGATTGTCGGGCCGCTTTTGAACATGATTTTGTTTTTAACCCCGGTGCTTTTCCCGGCATCAGCGTTGCCAAAGGAAGTGCAGGGGTGGCTTTACCTGAACCCGCTGTCGCTGCCGATCGAGGCGCTGCGCCAGTGCCTGCTGCTGGGCCAGTGGCCTGACGCCGGGCCGCTGGCTTTGCAGGCGCTGGTGTGGTGGGTACTGGCGGCGGGCAGCTACTGGCTGTTTGTGCGGCTCAAACGCGGTTTTGCCGACCAGCTCTAACAGCTCCGGGGCCGCAACGCGCCCTGAAAATAACGGTGTTTTTAGCCCCCGCCGCAGCAAACACGGGGGCGTGTAGCTATTTAATTAATAGCAAACTGGGCGGCAAACTAGCGGAAGTCGCTGTCGCCTGCCATCAGCCACAAGGGGCTGGCCAATGCGCTGGCTGGCTCTGCCCGGCCCCATAAGTTGGTGGGCACGGCAATGCCGGAGTCGTACACATGCGGCTGGCCGACGTTGAAAATATGGGTCAGCTGCTGGCTGAACCAGCCGCGCACCAGTGGCTTGCCAACGTCGGCAGCGCGCATGCGAACGGCTCTCATGGCCGGTGCAATACCACCGGCCGGACCGACATAGTCCAGCAACTCGAGGTGATCGGCGTGGCTGCGCACGACGGCCATCGCCTGGGGCTGCCGGCTCAGGCGTGAAGACACCAGCAGCAGGTCGTAGTGGCATTCGGGGTGGTCAAGGTAGCGGTGCTTGAGCCAGGCCCAGTCGCGCACCGGCAACAGCAGGTCGGGCCAGCTGGCACGCATGGCTTGCCACAGCGCGGCGATGGCTCGCTGCTGGCGCCGCAGTGGCCAGCTGCTGATGCAGCGGGTTTGCGTCGTGAGGCTGCGCCGGGGCTGCAGGGGTTGCCACTCCATGACGCTGATTTTGTCGATCTCACGGTACAGACCCAGCCGGCGGCCGACGCCTATGGCACGCAGCGATGGGTAGCCAAAGGCGAACTGGGCGCCGGGATGGATGGTGTCCATCTGCTCGAAATAAGCCGCGGCGGACAAGAACATGGGGCCTCGGCGCGTCAAGATGCCGCGCTGATCGGGGTCAACCATGCAGTCGCCGATCTGGACACCAAGGAAGGTTTTGTGGTGCAGCGTGAACTGCCGGGGCATGCCGCCAAAAAAACCGACCACGCGGCCGTCACGCTCGACCAAAGTGCCCCAGCAAGGCGCGTGCGCGTACTTCCAATGCCAGCGGTCGGGCAGCATGGCGCTGTCAAAGGCCCGCGTGAACAGCGCCAGCAAGGCCGGGAAATCCGTTGGTTGCGCGCGCCGGACTGTCCAAGTTGCGCTGGGTACGGCCTGGGCGGGGCTTTCAGTCAGCCCGGCGTTTGGCGCAGGGTCAAGCGGCGTTATGGCTTGTGGTGACATGCTCTTTTGCAGGTGCTGACGTCAAGGGGGCGGCCTTGACGCCTGAATGCCAGCTGTGCGGCAGCGACACAATGCCCTGCTCGAGATGGTCTTGCTGTACTTCGAGGTTGGCGAACTGTTCCACCGCAGCGTAGGCATGCAGGCCGCGTTCGCAGTACAGGTAACCCGACAGGTAATATTTGCCTTTGAGCAGGGGCAGTTTTGGAAAGCGGATGATCGCCGTGCCGCGACCCCAGGGGTCGCGCTCGATGTTGTACGCGTCAATCCATGTGCCGGAGCTGGCGAGGATTTTGCCTTCCATGGAGTTGATGGTGACGGCAGCGCCCGGGGCGTGCATGTCAGGGTCGGAGTCAAACTCCAGTGTGATTTCAAGGGTGCTTTGGGCGCTTTGGGCAACCAGCGCCTTACCCGACTCGCCATCACAGCTGGCCTCCAGCCGGCGCAGCTGGGAATAACCTTTGGGCACGCTTGCCGGTGCTTCTAAAGCCGCCTGCGTTTTGGCGCCGTCAGCCGCAGCTGCCAGCACATCGGATGCAACACCGGCCGCGACTGCTGCGCTGGCTGCTGCCGGGCCGATGGCCACGGGGTTGTTGGCCGCGGCGGCGCGGTCCAGATGCTCCTGGTAGGCGGTGACGACTTCTGCAGGGCTGCCGAACAGTCGCGGGACGCCGTGGTCAAGCCACAATGCGCGGGTGCACATGGACTCGATGTGGTACGAAGAATGGGAACAAAAAAGAATGGTGGTGCCGCGCTGGCGCATGGCCAGAATGCGGTCAAACGACTTGCGTGAAAACTCGGCGTCGCCGACAGACAGCGCTTCGTCAACAATCAATATGTCGGGGTCGACGCTGGTGGCAAGAGAAAACGCCAGGCGTACAAACATGCCGCTGGAATAGGTTTTGACGGGTTGGTCTATGAACTCCCGGATACCTGAAAAATCAATGATGCCCTCGACCCGCTCTTTCAGCGCGCTGTAAGACAGGCCGGACAGCGGCCCGTTGAGCATGATGTTTTCGCGGCCGGTGAACTCTGGATTGAAACCTGCGCCAAGCTCCAGCAGCGCAGTGATGCGCCCGTGAACGCGCAAGGTGCCTACCGTGGGCCGCAAGGTGCCACTGATGATCTGCAACAGGGTCGATTTACCGGCACCGTTGTGACCTACCAGGCCCAGCACTTCGCCGCGCCGGACCGAAAACGAGGTTGGCCGCAACGCCCAGAACTGGTTCTCGTCGGTTGCGGGCTTGTCGCGCATGACGCGCCACATCGCGGCAAAGGGGCTGACTTGCCGCGGGTAGGCTTTGCCAATCCCCTGAAGCTCAATGGTCACGTCGCTGGTGTCCGCTGCTGCGGTGACGGCTGAGGTGAGTGGTGCATCCATGGCTAGACCTTTAACGCCAACGAAAAGGGGCTGGTCGCGACGTCAGCGCTTTGGGTGGCAACGCTGTCGGCCAAACTGTGCGCTTCTAAATAGGGTGTCATCGGTAAGAACGTGAAGTGAAATGGCGTGAGGTTGAACTCAATCAACAGGTGCTGCAGGAGCTTGTATACAGCCAGGGGCGCACCTACGATTGTAAGAGCTGCGTCCAGCTGAAGCCGGCTTGCACCGGGTATGGGTCTGAAAATCAGACGTTATCATAGAGTCCCGCTAGCCCAACAGGCCAATCTGGCCGTTTATAACCCACCTCGCACCCCCTATTGGAATCAGATCTTATTCCCTACAGTGCCTGCACCGTGCTGCCAGCGCGCGCGGCGCTGGTCATCGCACCGCACCCCGACGACGAAGTGTTTGGCTGTGGCGGTGCCATCGCCAGCCATGTGAGGCACGGCCAGCCGGTGTGTGTGCTGGTGCTGACAGATGGTGCACTGTATGGCGACGCCGCCGTGCGCCAGCTTGAAAGCAATGCAGCAGCCGCGGTGCTGGGCTATGGCTTGCCCGAATTCTGGGCTTTTCCTGACCGTGGCCTGCGTTACTCTGAAGCGCTGGTCACGCGCTTGGTGGACAAAATAGCAGCCACGGGCAGCGACCTGGTGTATGCACCTTCGCCGTGGGAGATTCACCCGGACCACCGGCAAGCGCACATACTGGCTGTGGAGGCTGTGCGGCGCTCTGCACCGGTTGTGCGGCTGGCTTTTTATGAAGTCGGCGCGCCGCTACGGCCAAACCTGCTGCTTGACCTGACGCCCTTGATGGACACCAAAGAAGCGGCCATGCGCTGCTTCGCATCGCAGTTGCAGCAGCAAGACTACGTGGGGCATATTCAGGCGTTGAACCGCTACCGCAGTTACACCTTGTCGCACCAGGTGCTGGCCGCCGAGGCCTACTGGGTACTGACAGCCAAAGCGCTGGACCAAGCCTGGCACACTGGCATGCTGGCGATGACATCGCCCGGCGGACTGGCAGACATGGCTGCGCCGCAAGACCACCCTCCCCTTGTCTCGGTGCTGGTCAGAAGCGTGGATGGCCGGTTTTTACCGGATGCACTTGACTCGATTGCGCTGCAGGCCTACCCGAACATCGAAGTGATCGTGGCCCACTCTGGCGCGGTTTGCTTGCCGGCGAAATGCGGGCCGTTTGCCCTGCGCGGTCTGTTGTGCGATGGGTCGGGAAGTGCTGGCCGTGCGGCGAACCAACTGATGACGCAGGCGCGTGGCGAATTTTTGCTTTTTCTGGACGAAGACGATTGGCTGATGCCGGAGCATGTCGCCAGGCTGGCCGGCGTGCTGATGAAGCAGCCGCATACGCGTGCCGTGTTTACCGGGGTGCGTATAGCCCAGGAAGCCGGCTGGCCGACGGGTGAGGTGTGTGCGTTTCCGTTTGATGAGGTGCTTGCGCTTGAAGCCACTGCGGTGCCAGTCCACGCGGTGATGTTCAGCAGGCAGTTATGCGACATGGATTGCCAGTTTGACGACACCTCGCCGGACAACGCAGACTGGAAATTTTGGACCGGCATTGCCAAACAGACCTTTTTTGTCAACCTGGCAGGTACCAGCGCTGCACGCCGGAACCGCGAAGGCAGAGACCCCTTGCGCGAGCCAGTGCCGGTGCGCAGCGGCGGCGAGCCTGCATTTGTTCACCCGCCCGCCGCGTCTGTCGTGCCCGCTATGCCAACGCTGCAGGTGTCGCCGGCGCGTACGGGCTACCTGGCCTCACTGCTCAAAACCTTGCGGCTGATTTTTAAACCATGACCATAAAACCTTTTCAAGATGTTCGTCCTGCGCTGCCACCCGGCGTCACGGTATCGGTGCTTATCCGCACCATGAACCGCGCCAGCCTGGTCGATGCGATTGCATCTGTCACCGCGCAATCGTTTGATGACTGGGAAATACTGATTGTTAACGCAAGCGGCCAGGCGCTGACGCCATTAAGCACGGCCGTTGCCAGGCAGGTAGCGCGTGTGATCGAGCCTGGACACCCGCTGAACCGCAGTGCTGCGGCCAATGCCCTGCTGGATGCGGCAAGCGGCCGCTATGCGGTTTTCCTTGACGATGATGACCAGTTGCTTCCGGCGCATTTGCAAAAACTGGCGGGCGAGCTTGACACCCACGAGGAGCTGGTGGCCTGTTACAGCGACGTCCAGGCCACCATTGCCAGCGACGGAGCGACGACCAAAACCCATGTCTATGAGCGCGACTTTGACCCGGTGTTGCTGCAACTGCAAAACTACCTGCCGATTCATTCGCTCATGTTTCGGATGGATGCAGTCCGCCGCGTTGTGGCCTGCCGGTTTGACGAAGGCCTGGAGCTGTTTGAGGACTGGGATTTTTGGCTGCAACTGGCCGCCAAAGGGGTTTTCAGGCGGGTGGCCGGCATATCGGCCCTGTACGCGCTAAACCCCTCTGCGGGTTCTGGCCATGCGACAGCTGAAGGCAAATTGCGTGAAACCAACTTACAAAAATTTGGTCTGCGGCAGCTTGAGCGGTGGAGTGCCCACGGCGTGGTTCGCATGATTGCGTGGCAAGGTCAGCAAACACAAGACCAGTTGCAAGCCCGGCAAACCATTGATAGCCTGCAGACGCAACTGGCGCAGGCCGCGCACGAAATCACGCGTATCGCTGGACAGTTAGACAAGGCGACGCTGAGTGCCACCAATTTGGCAGAACAGCTCGACAGTCTTGCCCGGCAGCACGACGAGTCCACGCAGGACATCGACCGCCTCACAGGACAGTTGACCCAGGCCACACAGGAAAAAGGCAGCCTGGCGCTGCTACTGGATCAAGGCGTTGCAGCCATCAACGATTTGCATCACTCATTGCAGGTGCAGCAGGCGGTCACGAACCAGCATGAGCAAGCCAGCATTGCGCTGGCGCACACTTTGCGGGATGCCCGTGCCAATGCGTTTTCGCAGCATATTGAAATCGAAAAACTGGGCCGGATCCGCCTGGAGCACCTGCATCAGATTGACGCCCTGAATGCGCGTCTGCTGGCGACGTACCAGTCCCGCTCATGGCGGTTGACGCGGCCGCTGCGGGCTGCGACCCGACTGCTGGCATGGCTGCAAACGCCAAAACCGCTGCGGCTGGCCCGCAATGGTCTGCTGGCGGTGAAAGGTGAAGTGCGACGCCACGGTATGCTGGGCTTTGCGCGCCGCCTGCCGCACTTCATGCGCCACGCCCGCACCTATGCCGGCCTGCTGACCAGCCCGCTGCCGGAGGCCAAGGCGAGCCTGTTCAAGGTCACAGCGCCTGGCGTGCGTGCGCTGCGGCTGCACCCCGATTTGACAGAAGTCACAAGCTCGATCAACGCGAGTATTTCGATCGTGATTCCAACCTTCAATGCGGGTACGGAGTTCAAGTGGCTGCTGCGAAAGCTGCAAACGCAGCGGGGCCTGAAAGACCTTGAGGTGGTGATTGTTGATTCGGGCTCTTCCGACCAGACCGTGCCATGGGCCCGGCAGGCCGGTTGCACGGTGATCGAGATCACGCAAGCGGAGTTCACGCACAGCCATGCCCGAAACCTGGGCGCAGCGAATGCCCGGTCAGACTATGTGCTGTTCATGGTGCAGGACGCTTACCCGGTGGGCGACTATTGGGCTTACGGCATGCTGCGCTTTTTGCTAGACCATGCCGACAGCGGGCTGGTGGCAGCGTCGTGCTCTGAGTACCCGCGCAGCGACAGCGACATGATGTATGACTCAATGATCAACATCCACTACCGGTTTCTGGGTTGCCACGAGCAGGACCGTATTGGCGATTTCCAGGGCAGTGACCACATGGCGCTGCGCTCACGCGGGCAGCTCAGTGATGTCGCGTGCCTGATTTCGCGCGAGATGTTTGGCCAATACGGTTACCAGGGCGACTACGCTGAAGACCTGGACCTGGGCATCCGGCTGATCAAGGATGGGCACAAGGTTGCGATGCTGGCGTCGGTCAAGGTGGTGCATTCCCACAACCGGGCGGCGTTTTACTACCTCAAACGATCGTACGTGGATGTGATTTTTCTGTGCGGCATGTTCAAGGACTTCACCTTTCCACCCGTCGAGTCGGTACCGGGTTTGCTGGCTGGCATTGTCTCTGGTGCCAAGCATGTGTCTGACCTGTTGCCTGCCCTGCAGGATGCCGCACCCGGTCTGCTGTTGAGCGATGTGCTTGCCAACTGGATTGCGGTCTGCAAACTGCGCTGCAACGCGCTGACGCTGGACGGTGCCAGCGCAATGGGCGACGCCCGACTCGACAGCTACATGGACGGCCTGGCAAAACGTCTGGACCCGGCAGACCTGGACAGTCTGGCGCGCGCCCAGGCCCAGCGGTTCACCGACACGTTTTTTGCGCGGCTGGAGCACTTCAACACCTTTGCCGCTGAAGTTTACGGTGCCCATGACGCGGGGCTGCGTGAGGCCTTGCAACAGGTGGTCCGCAAGACCTTTGCGGCTGCGGCAGGCTCGGCACTGGGCTTTATGTATATGGACAAACTGGCGTCTCCGGGTGCAGACCAACCGATGGTGGACGCCATCAACCAAGAACTTCGGGTGGGTGTGTGATGCGGATATTGATTGTTTTACACCAGTTTTATCCTGAGTTTTCGAGTGGTACGGAACGCGTCACGCTGAACCTGGCCAGGGCCGCCCAGCGGGCTGGGCACTATGTGCGGGTGCTGGCTTGTGCAGTCAACCCAGAAGCCCACCATGGTGCGGCGTCAGCTGCCCTGGCAGGCGCTCTGGACACCGTCTGGGAAGGCGTGCCCGTGACGCTGTTGCCGCGGGCCATGTTGCCCGCGTCAGCCGACTACAGCCTGGATGTGGTGCCCGAGCTGGTGGAGCCGCTGGTGGCCTGGATGCAGCAGGAGCGTTTTGAGCTGGCGCACATCCTGCACACCATGCGTATGAGCACGGCTGTGGTGGCAGCGCAGCAATGCGGCCTGCCTTACGTGCTGACACTGACAGACTTTTTCCTGGCCTGCCCGCGCATCAACCTGGTGACGCTCGGCAACCAGATGTGCAGCGGCCCTCAAGGCGGTAAAAAATGCGGCAAGGACTGTTTGAGCGCGCCATGGAACCGTGACACCCTGGTGCACCGCCATGAGAGCGCCCGGCAAATGCTGATGGGCGCCAGTGTGCGGGTGGTGCCGTCAGAGTTTGTGGCTGCACGTTTTCGCGACGCGTTTGCGGATTGCAGCTTCCGGGTGGTCCCGCACGGCGTCGACTTGCTGGCGCTGATGGGCGATGACGCACCGACCCCAGGCGACCAGCCCACCGTGACGCTGGGCTATGTCGGCTCGATCATTCCCCAGAAAGGTTTGAGTGTTTTGCTGCGCGCACTGGCGCGGGTCAAATCACCGGACGTTCGCCTGAAGGTGGTCGGCGGTTTTTACGGGGCGGATAGCTACCACAAGGAGGTTCTGGCGCTGGTCAAGGCAGACCCAAGAGTAGTGTTGTTGGGGCATCTTGAAGCCACCCAGGTGTATGCGGCGGTCCGGCACATGGACGTGCTGTGCCTGCCCTCACAGGTTCCTGAAACGTTCTCTCTGGCGCTGCACGAAGCGGCTGCATTGGGTGTGCCGGCGCTGGTGTCGGACCTTGGCGCGCCGGGGCTGCTGGTGGCCGGACACGGTGGTGGCAAAGTGGTGGCCAGCGGCGATGTGGCGGCCTGGGCAGCAGCCATTGCGGCACTGGTGGCCGAGCCGACGCAGCTGGCGCGCTGGCAGGCCAAGCTGCCGCTGCCAGTGCGGATAGAAGAAGAGGCTTTTTTCTACGACTCGCTGTACCGCACGCTATTGCAGCCGGGTTAAAAGCCATGCCCGCGGTCAAGGCCACCGTCGTCATCGTCAACTGGAACGGCGGCGCCTACCTGCGCCAATGCCTGCTGGCGCTTCAGGCGCAAAGCGAGCCGTCGTTTGTAGCCGTGGTGGCCGACAACGGCAGCAGCGACGGCTCGGATGCTGAAGTGGCCTTGCTCAACGACCCGCGCTTTTCGCTTTTACGTCTGGGCGCCAATCACGGGTTTGCAGTGGCCAACAACCGGGCCGTGCAACACAGCACAGCGGGTAACTGGATAGCGCTGCTTAACCCGGATGCGTTTGCCGAACCCGACTGGCTGGCGTGTTTGCTGCGCGCCGCAGAACGTGACCCCCAGGCAGCGTCGTTCGGCTCCCGCCTGGTGACTGCAGCGGACCCCATGGTGCTTGACGGCACTGGCGACGTGTACGACGTGAGTGGCCGGGTCTGGCGGCGTGACCATGGGCTACGGATGAGCGCCAGCGCCGCGCGCAGTGATGAGATTTTTTCGCCCTGCGCGGCTGCAGCCCTGTACCGGCGCGATGCCTGGAATGCAGCGGCTGGTTTTGATGAAGATTTTTTTTGCTACGTCGAAGACGTTGATCTGGGTTTCAGGTTGCGCCTGTTGGGCTACCGCAGCGTGTATGTGCCGGATTCGGTCTGCCGCCATGTGGGCTCGGGCATCACCGGACGCCACAGTGACTTTGCCGACTACCACGGCCAGCGCAATCTGGTGTGGACGTTCGTGAAAAACATGCCGGGCGCGCTTTTTTGGCTGTTGCTTCCGTTGCACCTGTTACTCAATATTGCCGCACTGCTGCTGTTTGCCAGCCGTGGTCAAGGCCGGGTGGTGTTGAACGCAAAACGTGATGCGATCGCGGGCTTGCCCCAGGTGTGGCGCAAGCGCCGAACAGTGCAGGCGACACGCAGGGCAGACCTGGCTGGTTTGTGGAAAAGCCTGCACAAAGGTTTCGGCCGACGGACCCGCCGCTGAGAGCGCCAAATGCTATTAAATAAATAGCACATGGCGCCTTTAGATGTTGGCGCAACGGCCCAAAAACCTTTAACAATCCAGGTGCTTAAAGTCGCACCGGAATGCCGCGTGCAGCCATGTGCTGCTTGGCCTGTTGTACGGTGTATTCACCATAATGAAAAATACTGGCAGCCAGCACTGCGTCAGCACCGCCGGTTTGTATGCCGTCGGCCAGGTGCGCCAGGTTGCCAACACCGCCCGAGGCAATAACCGGTACGCTGATGGCGTCGCTGACGGCGCGGGTCAAGGCCAGGTCAAAGCCTGACTTGGTGCCGTCGCGGTCCATGCTGGTGAGCAAAATCTCGCCTGCGCCGCGCCGTGCCATTTCTGTGGCCCAGGCGACGGCGTCAAGCCCGGTGTTTTTTCGTCCGCCGTGGCTGTACACATCCCAGCCGGGGCCACGCGTTTTGGCTTCTTCTTCGCTGCGGCGTTTGGCGTCGATGGCGACCACAATGCACTGCGCGCCGTAGCGGGCGGACGCATCTTCTATCACCTGCGGATTGGCAATGGCCGCTGAGTTAAAACTGGTTTTGTCTGCACCTGCATTGAGCAGCCGGCGCACGTCTTCAACGGTGCGGACACCGCCGCCTACCGTGAGCGGAATGAACACTTGGGAAGCCACGGCTTCAATGATGTGCAAAATCAGATCGCGGCCGTCGCTGGTGGCGGTGATGTCGAGAAAGGTCAGCTCGTCAGCGCCTTGGTCGTTGTAACGGGCGGCAATTTCGACCGGGTCTCCGGCATCGCGTAGCTGGGTGAAGTTGACACCCTTGACCACGCGGCCGCCTGTCACGTCTAGGCATGGAATGATTCTTTTAGCGAGCATAAGCCCTTACGGTTGCCCACTGCGTGGGCGCCCTGCACCTTGCAGGCCGCCGCTTGCCAGAGGCTTCGCTTCTGCCACCTATCCAAACCTGCTTAAGTAGGTTTGGAGCCGCGGGCTCCAGCCCCGAGGGGGCCGCTACGCCTGCGGCCCGGCAAAGCCTCATCCGTGGCCCTTGCTGGCATGCAGAACCACTGTTTGTGGCTGCTGCAATCATCCGTTCAACTCATCTGCCCTGGCCTGGGCGGCCTCGAAGTCGAGGTCGCCGCTGTAAATGGAGCGGCCGCAGATCACGCCTTCAACGCCTTCGTCCTCGACGGCGCAGAGGGCTTCGATGTCCGCCATGCTGGACAGGCCACCCGAGGCGATCACGGGAATCGTCAATGCCTGCGCCAGCTTGACAGTGGCTTCCATGTTGATGCCGCTGAGCATGCCGTCACGGCCTATGTCGGTGTAGATGATGGACTCAACGCCGTAGTCCTGAAATTTTTTGGCCAGATCAATCACTTCGTGGCCGGTCAGCTTGCTCCAGCCGTCGGTGGCGACTTTGCCGTCTTTGGCATCGAGACCAACAATGATGTGGCCGCCAAAAGCCGTGCAGGCGTCTTGCAAAAAACCAGGGTTTTTGACGGCAGCGGTGCCGATGATGACGTAACGCAAACCGGCATCAAGGTAGCGTTCAATTGTGTCGAGGTCGCGGATGCCACCACCGAGCTGCACGTCTACCTCACTGCCGACCGCCAACAATATTTTGCGGATGGCGGCTTCGTTTTTAGGCTTGCCAGCAAAAGCACCGTTCAGATCCACCAGATGCAGGCGGCGTGCGCCTTTGTCTACCCAGCTGCGCGCCATGGCCGCCGGGTCGTCACTGAAGACGGTAGATTGATCCATGTCGCCTTGCTTGAGGCGAACGCAGTGACCGTCTTTCAGATCAATCGCGGGGATGAGTAGCATGTTGCGCTTAATAACGAGAAAATAAACTGGAAAGGTGGGCGAAGCAGATCAACAAGAAAAATCTGCAGTCTGGCACAAGGTCTCCAGGACAGGTCAAGGATTCCAATGCAGAAAATTGCGGTAAAGCGCCAAACCTTGGTCGGCGCTTTTTTCAGGGTGAAACTGAGTTGCGAAAATATTATCGCGTGCAATGGCCGCCGTAAAGCTTGCGCCGTAGCTTGCTTCGCCTGCAGTGTGGCGCGCATCAGACGGACGAGCATAGAAACTATGCACAAAGTAAAAATAAGAGCCGTCTGGCACACCGGCCCACAGCGGATGCGCTTTTGAATCAGGCCTGCTGGAGGTATTTTGATAAACCTGGTTCCAGCCCATTTGGGGTACCTTGTAGCGGCTCCCGTCAGGTTGAATCTGGCCTGCCAAATCAAATTTAACAACTTCGCCCGGAATAAGGGCTAACCCTTTGGTGCCGACTCCGCCGTCACCTGGCCGGCCTTCCTGGCTATGGGTCAGTAGCATTTGCATGCCCACACACACCCCGAACAGCGGCTTATGCGCTGCGGCATGCAGTACCGAACCAAGCATGCCGGACTCGGCCAGCTCGCGCATGCAGTCAGCAATGGCGCCCTGGCCGGGCAGCACAATGCGTTCAGCATTCATAACCTCTTCGGCACGGGAAGTCACCACCACCTCGAATTGACTGCCCTTGGCCACGTGCCTCACCGCCTGAGACACTGATCGCAGATTGCCCATACCGTAATCAATTACTGCGATTGTTTTAAGTTTTTCCATCAGACTAAAGCAGACCGGGTTCTAACAAATGGACTCGGCATTTTGGGGTGACTGGTCAGGCCCCCGCAGATTGCAGAAAATTACAGCAGGGCTACCGGCTCTGCTGGCGCCATGATACAGGCCGTGCAAGCAGGTGTGCCGCGAAGCCGAGCGTAATTATCGGACGACTTTGCCATCGGGCGTGATGGTCACCAGATCAACGGCACGAACTGATTCATATTTTTTGGGTCTCAAATTGACCCAAAAACCACTCATGTCGTAGTCGGTCATGGACTCAAACGCTTTTTGCAGACCAGCACGGTCTGGCTTGCCGCCGCTTGTTGCGCTGCGGCGTACGCCTTCTGCGAATGCGCGTGCAGCAACATAGCCTTCTACGCTTTCGTAGCTGGGCATCTGGTCAGTCTGGTTCAATACATCGAGGTACTCTTTGATAAGCGGCGTACCCACGCTACGCGGCGACGGCACCACCTGCGAAATGACAATGCCACCAATTTCTTTGCCCAACGCACTGAACAGCGGGTCAATACCGACCACCGAGAAATTCAGAAACTGGCCGCCATACCCGGCCCGGCGCATCTTGCGAATAAAAGCCGCCGATGCGTTGAACAGGCTGACTTGAATGATCGCCTGTGGCTGGGCTTTGATCAGCGTGGCAACGGCCGCATCAACTTTGTCGCTGTTGACGGGTGACAGCGCGCTGGCAACGATGGGCGGACGCTTCAGGTCCACCAACGCCTGATTGACAGCCACGATACCCGCACGCCCCATGGCGTCGTCTTCAGCAAATACGGCAATACGGTCCTGGTTGAGCGTGGCACAGTGCCGGACTATTTTGAAGGCTTCATCTGCCAGCGCCGGTCGCACGTGAAAAACGTTGGTCAGCGAGGGTTCATGCAAGCCGCCTGATGCCGCAAAAGGGGCAAAAAATAGCGTTCCAGAGGCTTTGGCCACTGCGAACGCGGCGTCGCAGCTGGCGGTGCCGGCAAACCCAAACAACGCATCAACACCCTCGTCGATGAGTTGCCTGGCGTTGGTTGCTGCCCTGGCGGCGGTGTAGCCGTCGTCGAGCGTCTTGACTTCAATCTTGTAGCCGCCCGCCCCATTTTTGGCATTAATGGCGTCGAAGTACATCTTGGCACCGTTGAAATAGGCCAGACCGATTTGATCGGCGGCACCAGTGAGCGGCACCGACTGGCCAAGCACCAGCTTACGCGCGCCTTTGCTGGCTTGTGCCAGGGCAACCGGGCTCAACGCCACGGCGCTGGCGGACAAGCCGCCGACGATTAATATTCTGCGATTCAAACCCATAGGACACCTTTTTAGACGAACGTAGCCAGGCAGTTTTGATGCCTGTCGCTCCCTTCACATCACTTCTTTTTATTTTGATTTTATTTTGATTTTATTTTGATTTTTAACTGGTTTTTAATGGAACCGGTGTGGTCATCTTGCAAACAAAATCCACACCACGGAATGCCGATACGGCATAACGCCATGCATGAACCGCTTTTGTAAAAAAATCACCGGATACGACGCGACCGGGACCAATTGTCAGGCAAACGCAGTGCGGCCTTTCAGGCGTTCATGCTCTTTGGCAGCAAAGCGATCGGTCATGCCGGCAATGTAATCGGCCACCACGCGTTCAGGCTTTGCGCCCGGCGCGCGCGCGGTTTCAACCACGTCAAAGCGGTTGATGTGTGCCTTTGGCATCTGGGACGGGTCGTCCATGTAAACCGCGAACAAGTCGCGCACCACTTGCTGGGCAGCCTGTGTTTTCTCCATCACCTGCGGATGGCGGTACAGGTTGTGGAGTAAAAAACGCTTGAGCGCAGCCGATTGGAGCGCCATACCGGGCGTGAAACAAACCAGCGCAGGGCTTTGACGCACGGCCTGCACATCGCCAGGCGCAGCGCGCTGCAACGCCGCCCGGGTGGCGTCCATCACGTCGTATACCTGCGCGCTGAGCATCAGGCGTATGGTTTCAAACAACAACCTGCGGCCATGCAAACCGGGGTGCTGCTGGCCTGCCGCCCGGCTGTAATGGGCAACCAGCTCAACATCCTGCAGTTGCGCCATCGTAAGAAGCCCGGAGCGCACGCCGTCATCAATGTCATGCGCGTTGTAGGCAATTTCATCGGCCAGATTGGCAAGCTGGGCTTCCAGACCGGGTTGCCGCCACTGCGGGCCATCCGGGTTTTGCTCAACAAACCGGCGGGCAACACCGTTGGGCTCGCGCGCTTCAATCTGTTGCGCATTGCGCCGGGAGCAGTGCTTCAGAATGCCCTCCCGGGTTTCAAATGTGAGGTTCAGGCCGTCGTGAGCGGGATAGCGCTCTTCCAGTGAATCCACCACGCGCAGGCTTTGGAGGTTGTGCTCAAAACCGGCGCTGGCCGGGTTTTGCTGCTTCAGGCAGGCGTTCAGGGCATCCTGACCAGCATGCCCAAAAGGCGTGTGGCCGAGGTCATGGGCCAGCGCAATGGCCTCGACCAGGTCTTCGTTCAAATTCAAGCTGCGGGCGATGGACCGCCCGAGCTGCGCCACTTCCAAGGAATGCGTCAGGCGGGTCCGAAACAGATCGCCCTCGTGATTTAAAAAAACCTGGGTTTTATAAACCAGACGGCGAAAGGCAGTGGAGTGAACGATGCGGTCACGGTCGCGCTGAAAGTCAGACCGGGTCGGAGCTGCGGGCTCAAAAAAACGGCGCCCCTGTGAGGCTGCAGGATCACAGGCGTAGGGTGCGAGCGTCATGAATTGTTAAGCAAAAAGAGTCTTGAGGCCAGCAAATACGCTGGCATTTAGCTATCAAATAAATAGCGATATGGTTTAAAACGAGATCAACACTGGATCGCCGTGCCCGGCGCTGTCAGGTGCTGTCAAGCGCAGCAAGCGTCGATGACTTCGCGCACCAGCGCATCGGGTGCGGCCCGAACCACTGCCCGGCCAGGGCCATCAATCAGTACAAAACGAATTTCCCCAGCCTCGGATTTTTTATCAATGCGCATCAGCTCAAGGTAGCGCCCAGCGTTGTCTTGGACGGCGAGTATGGGGCCCTTCACGGGCAGCCCGGCACGCGCCACCAGCTGGGCCAGGCGCTCAACAAACGATTTTTCAACCAGCCCCAGGCGCTGCGACAAATGTGCGGCCATGACCATGCCGCAGCCCACGCCTTCACCATGCAGCCATTGGCCATAGCCCAGCCCGGACTCAATCGCGTGGCCAAAGGTATGGCCGAAATTCAAAATCGCCCGAACGCCGGTTTCGCGCTCATCTTGCCCCACCACCCAGGCCTTGATCTCGCAGCTGCGTTGGACGGCATGCGCCAGCGCCACTGGGTCGCGGGCCACCAGCGCATCAAGGCTGCTTTCTATCCAGTCCAGAAACGGCATGTCAGCGATAGGACCGTATTTGATAATTTCAGCCAGCCCGGCGCTCAATTCGCGCGGCGGCAGGGTTTTAAGCGCATCCAGATCGCAGACAACGAGTTGCGGCTGGTAGAAAGCGCCGATCATGTTTTTTCCGAGTGGATGGTTGATGGCTGTTTTGCCGCCGACTGAAGAGTCAACCTGCGCCAGCAAGGTGGTGGGTACCTGTACAAACGGCACGCCGCGCATGTAGCTTGCAGCGGCGAAACCCGTCATGTCGCCGACCACGCCACCGCCAAGGGCAAAGAGTACCGTTTTACGGTCACAGCCATTGCCTAGCAGCGCGTCAAAAATCAATTGAAGCGTAGGCCAGTCTTTGTGTGCTTCTCCATCGGGCAGGGTAATTAACAACACTTTGCTGTAGCGGGCCTGCAAAGCAGCCTGAAGTTGCGCCGCATAAAGCGGTGCCACGGTGGTATTGGACACAATCAGCGCCGTGCTTGCAGGGGGCAAATGCTGATACGTGGAGGCAGCACCGAGCAAACCAGCACCAATGCAAATCGGGTAGCTGCGCTCGGCGAGATTGATATGAACCTGCACAGGCTCAAGAAGGGTGGGTGCTTGCATAGCTCCCAAGTGTAGAGGGACTTGCAACCCGCCATTGCCATCAAGGGGCAAATGCAAAAAACAAGCGCCCGGTGCAGCTTGTTGCGTTTTTAAACCATCCCTGTCGCGCTTGTCTCGCGTTGCCGTGCTGCTGCGCTGCCTGCGGCTCGATGCCTGAACAAAAATGATCTGGAAGTGGAATTAGCTGGAGGGTAGAACACCGGCCAACTCCAGCTGCATCTGGATCATGTTGACCAGCGTGCCCACAGAGGGGCGGCCGGTTACAACGGTGAAATGGGCAGTTTCGCGGTAGAGCGGATCGCGCTGGACATGCAGATCCCGCAAACGGCCCAAGGGATCAGCCACCTGCAGCAAAGGCCGCTGCGCATCATGCCGAAGACGCCTGAACAGCTCATCGGGCGACGAACTCAGGTAAACCACATGGGTTCGTCCGTGCAGGTGTTGACGATTTTCAGGGCGCAAGACCACGCCACCGCCGGTTGACAGCACACCCGCCGAGTTGCGCGTGAGCTGGTCAATAACTGACGCCTCGACATCACGAAAAGCCGCCTCACCCTCACGTTCAAAATACTCGCGAATTGAGCAGCCAAGCTGCTGCTCAATCACATGATCTGAGTCAAAGACCGGTACATTTAGACGCCGGGCGAGTTGCCTCCCAACGGTTGATTTGCCGGAGCCGGGGAGACCTACCAGAGAAATTTGCAAAGGGCGTGCACCGGCTAATTATGGAAGCCTGAAATCAAATGACGTGCTGGTTTTAGTGACAGGTGTCGTGACGGTAAGACGAATGATGTCTCCAGATAAACACTTATCAAGATTCACAACAACAAATGCCGGATCGTAACTATTGGCAATCGGAGTGGGGCCGATCGCTTTGACGCTACAGGGATCGGATCCAGATACTTTTACCGCTCCCAATGTGGTACCGGTTGGCATACTATTGCCGTTCAAATCAGCCAAAGACAAGGAGATGCTGCCCGTGTTCACCACAATGCTGCTGGCGGCCGGGGCAGTGGTGGCAAAGATTACCAACTGCTGCTTGCGAACGTCTACAGCACCCCATCTTCCATCGCAGGTGTTCGGACGTCCACTTTCGCCACCAGCACAAGTCACGTTGCTGCTGGCATCGCCTCTGGGCACTGTGAATTCACCCGGCCGATAAGTCCAATTGGTCGATATGGCGTTGTCGCTTGGCCTGAGTTGGTCGTTTGCATCGCTGCGATAGGCATTACCCAAGTCGGTGAAGGCCTCTCCAGTATCGAAGACGTTGTTGAAATTAGCATCTACAAAATCCTTTTCGCCCTGCACGTAAGCCAGCACAGACACACGTCCATTGGCTGGCCGGGTGCCTTGGGTACGGATGGTCGAAGTACATTGCGAGGTCCCGCCAGTGATGACACATGTCGGGGGAATCATGACACCGGATTGCGACACAAAGTTAACCACCGTACCGTCTGGCACAGGATTGCCCTGCCTGTCCGCTATTGAAAACGTGATGGGCGTCGTGTCACCATCAAAGTTGAAACCCTCCAAACTTAGTTTGACGGCTGCAATGCTTGCCGCCCTTTGCACGGGACGCCCTGTTGCCACGGTCAATATGCCGGATGTGGTGGTCACCGAGCCATTTGCGACGAGGGTCGCCCGAACCTGAACAGGAGTAGGGACAGTTCCAGAAAACACTGCTACCGAAACACCGCCAGCCGCATCGCTTGTTTTGGTGACGGTAACCGTATTGCCGACCGTATCCATGGAAACACCAGGCGCTGAGTTCACAAACGACAGCGCAACTGCCTGATTCTGCTGGGGATTACCGTTTGAATCAACAACTTTGAACCCCACCAAAGCTTGCGTAGTGGCACCGGAGTCCCGCAGATAAATAACTGTTGGAGCAGTACTTACAAACTGAATGTTGGTCGCGGCAGTCGGCTGCACCGCAATTTGGCCGGACAGAGCGGTGGCACCAACAGTCGATGCAGAAATATTGACATTTGTCCCTGCACAATTTTGTGAATCCGCCTTGTAAGTTGCCGAGGCAAAACCACTCGCATCGGTATTGGCAGTAGCCGTGATGCTGCCGCAACTCGCAACAAAGCTAACCTGTACTGGTGTACCGACTGGAACGCCGTTTGCAGTTACCTGCACGGATACAGCCCGATTCCCATAAGCCGCCAACGCTGAAGACCCAAGACTTAGCGACCGAAGCGCCAAATTTGTAGCGGAAACCTGGTAATCGAATGACCCTGAATATGTCAGAGTACCGACTTGAGCCGATGCCTTGAGAGTACTGGCACCTGAAACCTGTAAAGACAAGGCTGAAATTTGTATCGACGCCACGCCGATTGAATTGGTCAATACACTCCCTGAAAGGGGGTTCAGTTTCACCAAAGTTGCATCGGCGACAAAGCCTACCAACCGGTTGGCAACTACATTTCCGCTGGCATCCACCAATTTTGCGGTAGCGGTACTGATGCCTCCCCCGCTGATGGAGGTAGTAGCAGCGTTACTTGTATCGAGCAATTGGAGGGTCAAAGTAGGCGTACCGACTACCACCGTAGTGGTCGTCGAACCAGTAGAACTTGATCCGCTGGTTGTTCCAGCACTGCCCCCGCCGCCACCACAAGCTGTTGTCAGTGCAATCAATAAAAGACAGACGATTTTTATCACGCTTCTCATTTTTACTCCCATAGTCATATTTGTAATAGCAGCGTAGTTTAACGAGCGGCAGCCCGGTCCGAGATCATTTTTGGGGTGATAAAAACAAGGAGCTCGGACTTGCTGCTGCTGCGGGATTTGGTCTTGAACAAGTTGCCCACGGCTGGCAAGTCACCCAACAAGGGAACCTTGGTTTCGGAGTCAGCTTCAGTAAGCTCGAAAATACCACCAATGACCACAGTGCCGCCATTTTCAACCAGCACCTGGGTCTTGATGTGCTTGGTGTTGATAGCGATACCTGCGGCGGTTGTTTCACCCCGACTATCCTTGTTGATATCGAGGTCCAGAATAATGCTGCCCTCAGGCGTGATTTGCGGCGTCACTTCAAGCTTGAGGTTGGCTTTACGAAAAGCTACTGACGTAGCGCCGCTTGAGGTGGCTTGTTGGTAGGGGAACTCCGTGCCCTGTTCAATCAAAGCCTTGGTTTGGTCTGCCGTCACGATGCGCGGGCTGGACACCAGCTTGCCTTTGCCATCAGCTTCAAGCGCCGACAGCTCCAGATTCAAAAAGCGGTTGGCGGCCGAACTGAACAGTGAAATCGCAAAGGTCGACGGGCTGTAACCGCCTTGACCCAACGCCGGCAAGCTGACAAAGGTTGTACTGTTGCTGTCCAGTGTGCCTCCCATGTTTTCCCCTGTCGTCGTTGACACGGCGTTGTAGCTTCCTCCCAAAGCGATCCGGTTGGCGCCCCCAAGGCCGTAACCAGCATCGCCCCCTCTGATGCCGCGCTGATCACTGCCGCCCAGCTTCACACCCAAAGATCGACCGAAAGTGTCAGACGCTTCAACGATACGTGCCTCAATAAGCACCTGACGGACCGGTACATCCAGCTTGGCAATGAGTTGCTGGATTTGCTCGAGCTTGGACGAAATATCGTTGACAAAAAGCTGGTTGGTGCGGGGCTCTGAAATCAGGCTGCCCCGGCTGCTCAATGTTTTGCTGCTGCCAGCCCCACTGCCTGTCAGTTGGGCGGCGATGGCTTCAGCCTTGGCGTAGTTGAGTTGAAACGACTGGGTTCGCAAAGGCTCGAGCCCCTGCAGAGCTGCCTTGGACTCCAGCTCCTGCTTTTCCTTGGCGGCCAGCTCATCCTTGGGTGCGATCAACAGCACATTACCGTTCTTGCGCATGCCCAGGCCTTTGGCCTGCAAAATAATGTCCAGCGCCTGGTCCCAGGGCACATCTTTCAGGCGCAAAGTAACCGCACCGGTCACGGTGTCCGAGGTCACCACGTTGAAATTGGTGAAATCCGCAATCACCTGAAGCAATGAGCGGATTTCAATATTCTGAAAATTTAGCGACAGCTTCTCACCATTGAACCCAGGTCCCTGGGTTAACTTGCCAGCATCTATTTTTTGCTGCCTTACCTCGACAACAAATTGGCTGTCGCTTTGGTAGGCGCTGTGTTCCCACGCGCCTTTGGGCTCAATCACCATCTTGACCCGGTCACCGACCTGGGACGTCGTCACGTTTTGGACGGGCGTACCAAAATCTGAAACATCCAGACGGCGGCGAAGACCTTCGGGCAAGGCTGTCTTCAGAAATTCAACAACCAGGGTCTGCCCCTGCTGACGAATATCAACGCCGACCTGGTTGTTGGCCAGGTCCACCACAATGCGACCGGCGTTGTCTGCGCCCCGGCGGAAATCGATATCTTTTAAAGGCAGCGTCTCGCGATTGCGGTTTTCAGAAAACACCGGCGTGTTCAGCACAGCAGGTGCGGATCCCACCAGCGGATCAAGTGTTATAAAAAGCGACTTGCCCTGTATTTCGGCCTTGTAAGCCGTTGAGGTTTTAAGATTTAAAACCACGCGGGTACGCTCGCCGGCCTGAATCACGTTGGCTGATCGCAAATTGCCCAGATTAAGTTCAAGCGCTGAGCGCCCCATGGTGTTGCCAACCCCTGGGAAATCCAGTGCAATCCGGGCAGGTGCCTGGATCGTAAACCCGGTGGGAATCACTTTCAGGGGCTCGGCCAAATCAATCCGGATAATCTCTGAGCCGCCCTGAATGGATGCTGTCACTGACTGAATCGTATTGGCTGCTGGTGCTTGCGCTTGCGCTTGCGCAGACAGTGACAGCAAGGTCGACAACACAGCCACACCCATTGGCGCACCACCCAGCAGACCGCCCAGCACCCCATAGAAAGTACGACGTACCGCACTTATCTCAAACGACCATGCCTGCTTATTCATTTTGATACCTCTTGAAGCTGTAAAGTCGCCGTTCGCTCTATCCATTCGCCTGCGGCGTCCTGTACGATTTCACGCAAACTCAGGTCCGTCTCGGAAACCTTGGTGATGCGGCCGTAATTCAGGCCCAGATAATCTCCCACCCGAACCTGATAAAGAAGACGGTCCACACGGACAAGTGCGACCGGCTGACCCGCTTTAATCAAACTTCCCACCATGGAAACAGTATCCAGCGGTGACGACTCCAGCGGCTCTTTGCGTCTGGCAAGCTCGGTGGCAATCAGTGCGGCATTGGACGTGGCCTGTGTTGAGTCCCGCTTCAAGGCCTGCGTCAGTTTTTGCATGCTGAAAGGCTCAACGGTACCGTCCTGGGTGTAGGGTTGCGGGGAAAATTTGGTGGGATCCGGCAACCGCACAACACGCGGCTTGGTCGCATTGCGTTGCTCAGCCATCCAGAGTTGCAGATCGTCCTGATCAGACGAGCCGCAGCCAGCCAGCCCAAGCAGGGCGGCGATCGTTAAAACGGATAATGTCAGTTTGAAAAGCGTCATTTTTTGTCGGCTTTGGCAGGACCCGCCACCTTCCGCTGTAACGCTACCTCTTCTGTATCAAGGTAGCGGAAAGTCTTGGCCGTGGTGTCCATCGTCAACATGCCGTCCTTGCCGGGTATCAACGTGAGGTTGTTTAAGGTCACAATTCGCGAAAGGTTGGCTATGTCGGCAGCGAATGCACCAATGTCGTGGTAGCGGCCCGTCACGCGTACTGAAATGGGCAGCTCGGCGTAGTACTCTTTGACGCTGACCTGACCAGGCCTGAACAACTCAAACTGCAAGCTGCGACCCAAACCGGCTTGGTTGATGTCTGACAACAACGCGTCCATTTCAGATTTGCTGGGAAGCTGCTTTTCCAGCTGCGTGACGTACTGCTGCACCTGTTCCCGCTGCTTTTTGAGTGCATCCAGGCTGGCAGCCTGGGCCAATTTTTTTTGATAGTCTTCCCGAAGCTGGACCTCCTTGCCGCGCTCGGCAGTCAACTCCTCATCAGAGGAATTCAACCAGGCAAACCAGAGGCCGGCCACAACCAGCGCCGTGACTGCCACGCACAAGACGAATCGAGGCAAAGCAGGCCATGACGGCGGATCGTTTGGATTAAGTCCGGTGAACTGCGCCTTGAGTCTTCCCTGCCAGGCCGCAATATCAATGTCGAGTTTTGGAATTTTTGCCATGATCAACTTTGATTCAAATCTTGGCTGGAACAGAAGCAGCTGACAAGGGCCTCACTACCACAGGCGGTCCTGCGACAGCAGACCCTGGGGCCTTGGGCTGATCGCTTGCGCGTTTGAGCGAAACCCGCATTGTGAAGTTGGACACCCGTCGCTGGTCGCGCGGTGTCAGTGCAATGCTGCCGGCAGTGATCTCGATCAATTCGGGCTTGGTCAACCATGGGCTGTTGTTGCCCAAGTTTCGCAGCAATTCAGACACACGCTCGTTGGACTGGGCAACACCAGCCAGCTGAACCACCTGGTTTTCCTGCTTCATGCTGGTGATGTACACACCATCAGGCAATTGCCTGACCAACTCATCAAGCAGATAAACCGGCAAATTGCGATTCCCCTGAAGGTCTTCCACCGCAATCTGCCTGGCGCGAAGCGCGGCAATTTCTTGCTGCAACCCTGCAATATCCTTGATCTGTTCATCCAGCTTTGTAATTTCGTTTTTCAGGGTCTTGTTTTTATTCTGTTGCCCTGTGATTTGTGCCTGATACCAGGAGTACACACCGCCGCAAATCAGCCCACCAACGACAGCGGCTATACCCAGTGCTATGAAAAAGAGTTCACGTTTGCGCTTGCGGGCTGCCTCGCGGTGGGGGAGCAAATTGACCAGAATCACTGCAGAAACCTCCGCAAAGCCAAACCGCAGGAAGTCAGGTACGACGCAGCTTCACGCCGCATTTTCTTTTCGCGTACGTTGTTACCTATGGTCATGCCATCAAAGGGATTCGCCAGCAGGCAGGCGAACGACGTTTGCTGTGTAACGGACTCCGTTAGCCCGGGGAGCGCCGAAGAGCCGCCAGCCATCATCACGTAATCGACTTTGTTGTGCGGCGTGCTAGTAAAGAAAAACTGAAGTGCGCGTCCAACTTCTTGCGCCATACTTTCGACAAACGACTTTAAAACACCCGACTCATAGTCATCTGGCAAATCACCACTCCGTTTTTTGCTTTCAGCCTCTTCGGGTGAAAACCCATACTGGCGCACGATCAACTGCGTCAGTTGGGCTCCGCCAAACGCCTGGTCACGTTCGTATAAGATTTCGTCGTTGCGAATGACTTGCATGCTGGTGGTCAGCGCGCCGACTTCAAACAGGGCGACCATGGTGTCAACGCCCTTGTTAGGCAAATTTTCGATCAGGCGCGCAGTCGCAAGCCGGGACGCATAAGACTCGACATCGACCACAATAGGTTTAAGACCAGCCGCTTCGGCGAGGCCCTGGCGGTCCTGCACTTTTTCCTTGCGTGAAGCGGCAATCAATACTTCGACATCACCGGCCGATGTAGCGCTGGCGCCCACCACGCAAAAGTCGAGGCTGACTTCATCAAGCGAGAACGGAATGTACTGGTTGGCCTCTGACTCGACCTGCAGCTCCAGTTCTGATTCACTCAAGCCGCCAGGCAGAATGATTTTTTTGGTTATGACCGCAGACGCAGGCAACGCCATGGCAACGTTTTTGGTTCGCGTACCGCTTTTTTTGACCAGACGCCGCACAGCTTCAGCGACTTCATCGAATTTTTCGACATTGCCATCGGTAATCCAGCCTCGTTCAAGTGGCTCGATAGCGCAACGATCAAGCACCAAATTACCGGCCTTGTCACGACTCAACTCGACCAACTTGACGCTGGACGAGCTGATGTCAAGGCCAAGCAGCGGTGGTTCGCTGCGATTAAATAAAGACCCCAATGAGATCAAGACAGTCCCCAAATCACGGCTAATGAGTAGCTTTGCATACTTAACAAATCACATGAATACTATCAGCAAGCCCTTTGTGCGATAAGGATTTTTTCTCTTTCACGTACTATTATCGTTGTCAAAAGCCGACGCTTTTGACAGGGTGCTAACCGCATGCTGCAAAAGCATTCGTCCATTTTCACGGCATAACTGAAATAGAAATGAAACGCAATGAAAGCAATAAAGCGGTGGTCCCGTTCACATCGAGTTACGTGGACCAGGCCAACACTTACCGATCAAGGGTTTTTATAATAGCTGTGCGCCCTTACGATTGCCACCATGCCGCCAAATTCTTCACCCCCCTCTCCACCGCCCGCAACTTCTGATATCAAACCCAGTCGGCCTGCCTGGCTGCGCTGGCTTGTCCGACTCTCGCTTTGGGGAGCAGGACTGGCCGCGGCCGGTGCATTGAGCCTTCTGATGGTGATTGCGGTAGCGCTGGCCGTGGCTTATCCAAATTTGCCGGATATATCGGACCTGTCAGATTACCGGCCCAAGCTGCCGATGCGCGTCTATTCAGCCGACGGGGTTGTGATTGGTGAGTTTGGGGAAGAGCGGCGCAGCCTCACACCCATCAAGGATATCCCCAAGGTCATGAAAGATGCGGTTCTGGCGATCGAAGATGCGCGCTTCTTTTCGCACGGCGGCGTGGACTATCTGGGCGTTATCCGCGCTGGTCTGGCCAATGTTGGGCGATCCAAAAGCCAAGGCGCGTCAACCATCACCATGCAGGTGGCACGCAATGTGTACCTGTCGGCAGAAAAAAGCTACACCCGAAAAATCTATGAAATCTTGCTGACCTTCAAGCTCGAGCATCTGTTGAGCAAGGACCAGATTCTCGAGATTTACATGAACCAGATTTTTTTGGGCAACCGGGCTTATGGCTTTGCCGCAGCGTCTGACGCGTATTTCGGCAAGCCGCTCAAGGACGTCTCGATTGCCGAAGCAGCCATGCTGGCCGGGCTTCCCAAAGCGCCATCGGCCTACAACCCCATCGTGAACCCCAAGCGGGCCCGCGGGCGTCAGCTCTACATCATTGAACGCATGGAAGACAACGGGTTCATCACGAGCGCGCAGGCTACTGCAGCAAAAGCAGAAGAACTCCATGTCAAGACCGGTCCGGATGCGGGTCGCGTGCATGCCGAATACATTGCAGAGAGCGTGCGGCAACTGGTCTTCAATCAATATGGCGACCAGACTTACACACGCGGACTCAATGTGTACACCACCGTCCGCGCTACAGACCAAACCGTGGCCTACAGGGCGCTACGCAAAGGCATCATGGATTACGAGCGTCGTCAGATTTACCGGGGGCCCGAAAAATTTGTTGAGCTGGCGGCAAATCCCGCAGAAGCCGAGGACGCGATTGATGATGCGCTAACCGACAGCCCGGACAACGGCGACATCATGTCAGCGGTCGTGCTGGAAGCCAGTCCCAAGCGGATCCTGGCCATGCGGCAGAACAGTGAAAGTTTGGAAATCACTGGTGAAGGCCTCAAGCCTGCACAGTCCGGCTTGTCAGACAAGGCGGCCCCCAACATCCGGATTCGTCGGGGTGCCGTGATTCGCGTAGTCAAAACGCCCAAAGGCAGCTGGGAAATCACCCAACTGCCGGAAGTCGAGGGCGCATTTGTAGCGCTGGACCCGCGAGACGGTGCCATCCGGGCACTGGTCGGTGGTTTTGACTTTGAGAAAAACAAATTCAACCACGTCACCCAGGCCTGGCGTCAACCGGGCTCCAGCTTCAAGCCCTTTATTTACTCTGCGGCGCTGGAGAAAGGGTTTACACCGGCCACCGTGGTGAACGACGCACCGCTGTTCTTCGACGCGGGTGTGACGGGCGGCCAGCCCTGGGAGCCGAAAAATTACGACGGCACTTTTGAAGGCCCCATGAGCCTGCGAACGGCGCTGAAAAAATCAAAAAACATGATCTCCATTCGCATCCTTCAGGCGATTGGGGCAACTTACGGCCAGGAATGGGTCACCCACTTTGGTTTTGAGGCAGAAAAGCACCCTGCTTACCTGACCATGGCACTCGGCGCAGGATCGGTCACACCGATGCAAATGGCAACGGCTTATTCAGTTTTTGCCAACGGCGGCTACCGCATCAACCCCTACCTCATTACCAAGATCACCGACCAGAAGGGCAAAGTACTGGTAGATACAAAGGCGCCCGTACTTGCAGAGTCCGCACGCGGCATTGATGCACGCAATGCCTTCATCATGTCCAGCCTGCTGCAGGAAGTGGCCCGTTCGGGCACTGCTGCCAAGGCTCAGGCCACCTTGAAGCGTCCCGACCTTTACGGCAAAACCGGCACCACCAATGACTCCATCGACACCTGGTTTGTTGGCTTTCAACCAACGCTTACTGCGGCTGTCTGGATGGGTTACGACACACCCAAAAAACTCGGTGACCGTGAAACAGGCGGGGGCTTGAGCCTGCCGATCTGGATTGACTATATGGGCTATGCCCTCAAGGGCGTCCCGGTGAGCGAACCGCCGGTGCCGAGCGGCGTCGTTAATATTGGCGGCGAGTGGTATTACGAAGAATATGCCAAGGGTTCCGGCATCAGCAGCGTCGGGTTACAGGATTCCTCTGCGGCCCGGGCCAACGCGTCAACGGCCGTGAATGCTGACGCAACAGGCGTTCCGGCAACGCCAATTGCGGTATTGCCACCGGCAGACGAGAAAAAAAGAATCCTGGATCTGTTCAAAAATTAAGGCTACCCTGGCGGGCCAAGCGCCAGCGACTGCCCTGACTGTTCGCTGGCATAGCGCGAAAGATCAGCAAAAAATTCGCTGGCGCCCTTGGTGTCCTGCCACTGGTGGCCGTTGAATTTGTAATGAAAGCCGCCTGCTTTGGCGGCCATCCAGATTTCCTGCAAAGGCTTTTGCAGGTTGATGATGATCTGGCTATGGTTTGCAAACGTCAACGTGATCATGCCGCCGGTACGCTGGTTGTCGATGTCGGCATCGGTGTCATCGTTGATGCGGTCGCAGGCCAGCTCAACTGCGCTCAGAGCGTGTTCTGCGTGATCCAGATATTCAAGGTCGGTCATTACAATCCCGTCATGGTTGCTTTATTCAAAATATTCCGGATTTTAGGTCGTCTGCACGCCGCCTTTTTGCGGCATGGGCTTGTAATTGTGTTGCCTGCTGCCTTGCTGGGGCTGACGAACCTTGCAGGGTGTGGTCAAAAAGGCCCGCTGTTTATTCCGGTGCCCCCGGTTACAGCTGCAGCGGCAACCCCCATCAAGCCGGCGGCCTTGCCAGCAGCTGCGGCGTCCGCCTCATCTGCTCGATAAAGCCAAAGCGGTCGTAAAAAGCCGCAAATGAAGATCAGTACGGGCCAGCACCATGAAACTCACGGCTTGGGCAACAGGCAAACGTTGATTTGCGCTGGCGTGCACCGTCGCCTTTGCCTACCATTACTGACCAGACCCACCCAACGATTCAAGACGGTTTCTCCATGACATTTTCCAGCACAAGCACCCAAGCGAACCCGACTTCTTTGACAACGCTTCCTGGTCACCCTTTTGTGGCTTACCGTGATGCCGTGCTTCATGTCGAAGACGTGGCGCTCAGCGCATTGGCCAGCCAGTACGGGACGCCCCTGTTTGTGTATTCCAAAGCCGCCATGCTGTCGGCCCTCGCCGCCTATCAGCGCGGCTTTGCAGGACGCAACGCCCAAATCTGCTACGCCATGAAAGCCAACTCGACGCTCGGCGTGCTGCAGGTGTTTGTCAAGGCGGGCTGCGGCTTTGACATTGTTTCTGGTGGCGAGCTTGAGCGCGTAATAGCGGCTGGTGCTGATGCACGCAAAGTCATTTTTTCAGGCGTCGGAAAAACCCGCTCCGAGATGCGGCAGGCGCTGTCTGCCGGTATCGGCTGCTTCAATGTTGAAAGTGAGGCCGAGCTGGACGTGCTTTCAGCGGTGGCTACAGCCATGGGCCTGATCGCCCCCGTGAGCATTCGCGTCAACCCGAATGTAGATCCGAAAACGCACCCCTATATTTCAACCGGCTTGAAAGACAACAAGTTTGGCGTGGCCCATGAAGATGCGCTGCGCGTTTACCGGCATGCCGCCACGCTCAAAGGGCTGCAGGTGGTGGGCATTGACTGCCACATTGGCTCGCAAATCCTGGAGCTCACGCCCTACCTGGACGCGATGGACCGTGTACTCGACCTGGTTGCCAGCATCGAAGCGGCAGGCATACCGATTGCTCACATTGATTTTGGCGGCGGACTTGGTATCAATTACCACAACGATGCGCCACCTGAAGCCGATGCGCTGTGGCTGCAATTGCTGACCAAAATTGACGCACGGGGCTATGGCGACAAGAAGTTGATGATTGAGCCAGGCCGCTCGCTGGTCGGAAACGCCGGGGTCTGCGTGACTGAAGTGCTCTACCTGAAACCTGGCGCGCAAAAAAACTTCTGCATCATCGACGCCGCCATGAACGACCTGCCACGGCCTGCGATGTACCAGGCGTTTCACAGCATCGTGCCGGTCAACACCCCCGGCCAGGACGGTGCAAGTACCACCTACGATGTGGTCGGCCCGGTATGCGAAAGCGGCGACTGGATTGGACGCGACCGAGCGTTAAGCGTGGTGGCCGGTGACTATGTGGCGGTGTTGTCAGCAGGGGCGTACTGCATGAGCATGTCCAGCAATTACAACACCCGCGGGCGCGCCGCAGAGGTTCTGGTAGACGGCATGGCAATGCACTTGATACGGGCGCGTGAAACAGCGCAAGACCAGATGCGTCAGGAGCACCTGATCAATGGTGACTGATCAAGCCAGCACAGGAACTATCAATTAGATAGCGACTGCCCCCCGTTTTTTATGGGCTGCAGCTTCTTTTTCTTCAAAAATTGCTGCACGCGCCAAGCCAGAAGCAGCGCAATGATGGCGGCGTACACGAACACTTCCGCAAAGTTGTTTTTGCCGGCGCGCATCCAGAAAAAATGCAGCAGGCCCAGACCGGAAACCACATAAACCAGCTTGTGCAGCAATTGCCAGCGTTTGACGCCGAGTGCCTTGATGGCCGCATTGAACGATGTGGCAGCCAAAGGCGTGAGCAGCATGAAAGCTGAAAATCCCACCAATATAAAAGGCCGCTTGGCAATGTCTTTGGCTATGTCGGGCACGTCAAAACCCATATCAAACCAGCTGTAACTCAGCAGGTGGACCACCACGTAAAAATACACAAACAAGCCCAGCATGCGCCTGAAGCGCGCCAATTGCGGCGTATTGGTGATGGTTCGCAGGGGCGTGACAGCCAGCACGATACAGATAAAACGCAGCGTCCAGTCGCCGGTTGCGCGAATCAGATACTCTTGCGGATTAGCGCCTGCGCCGTTGCTGGCAACGCGGTAAATCAGCCAGACGACGGGCAGCAAACACAGCAAGAAAAGCAGCGGTTTGACTGCCGGGTGCAGCAAGCGCTTTTTCAGACTCAGCGCTGTATTGGCGGCCAGCATGATCAAAAATTCTTCTTCAAATCCATACCGGCGTAAAGCTGCCCGACTTGCTGTTCATAGCCATTGAACATCAGTGTTTTGCGTTTTTTGGCAAACAGGCCGTCTTCCCCAATGCGGCGCTCTGTCGCCTGACTCCAGCGCGGGTGATCGACTTCAGGATTTACATTTGAATAAAACCCATACTCCTGGGCTGCTGCCTTGTTCCAAGCAGTGCGGGGTTCCTTGTCAGTGAATCGGATTTTGACAATGCTTTTGCCGCTCTTGAAGCCGTATTTCCATGGCACCACCATGCGCACCGGCGCGCCGCTCTGATTCGGCAATACCTCACCAAACATGCCGAAGGTAAGCATTGCCAGCGGGTGCATCGCTTCGTCCATCCGCAGCGCTTCAACGTAGGGCCACTCGAGCACGCGTGATCCCACAAACGGCATGGTTTTGGGGTCGGCCTGGGTGATGAACTCAACGTATTTGGCACTGCCCAATGGCTCAACTTTTTTGATCAGTTCAGACAGCGAATACCCCACCCATGGAATCACCATGGACCAGCCCTCGACGCAGCGCAAGCGGTAGATGCGCTCTTCCTGCGGGCTGAGTTTGATGAGGTCTTCGAGCGTGTAGCTCTTCGGGTTCTTGACCAGGCCCTCAACGGCAACAGACCAGGGCTTGGTGACCAGCGTGTGGGCATTTTTGGCAGGGTCTGCCTTGTCGGTACCGAACTCGTAGAAGTTGTTGTAGGAGGTGACGTCTTTGTAGTCGGTGACTTTTTCCATCGTCACCGCGCCTGCAACGGCTGACTTGCTACTTGCCAGCGCCGCCAATTTACCGGGCTTGGTAACCGTTTGCGCCAGGGCTTCGCGGCCTGCCCAACTGGCCATCGCAGCGCCTGCAGCGCCGGTAGCCATCAGTTTGATCATGTTCCTGCGTCCCTGGTAGGCCGCAAGCGATGTGATCTCGCTGGGTAACGGGTGGTTAAACCCGGAGGCATTGGTTTTGATCAGCATGGTGAAGTCCTTGAAAGATATTGTTGATTAGTCTGAGTACGCAGCCACCTCTTACAAGGATTCAGGCAGCGGCTACAAGGTTCCGTAGCTGTGCAGGCCAGACAAAAACATATTCACCCCCAAAAAGGCGAATGAAGTAACCGCTAGACCGGTCAATGCCCACCAGGCCGCGACCGTGCCGCGCAGTCCCTTCATGAGGCGCATATGCAGCCAAGCAGCGTAGTTGAGCCACACAATCAATGCCCAGGTTTCTTTCGGGTCCCAGCTCCAGTACCCACCCCAGGCCTCGGCGGCCCACAACGCGCCCAGCACAGTAGCGATTGTAAAAAAGGCAAAGCCAACCGCAATCGCCTTGTACATCACGTCGTCGAGGACTTCAAAACTGGGCAGGCGCGCGGCAATGCGCTGGCGACCTAGCAACAAACCAGCCGCAATCAGGCCAGAGACAAGCAAATAACCGACCCAGTAATTGCTGCCACCCACGTCCACCGGGTTCTTGCTGCGAAACACAATCGGCACAAAACACAGCACTACACCCAAAAGCCACAAGGGCGTGAGCTTGTACCAGCGCGTCTCGCCCGCTTGCTGCTTGATCAGGTAAGCCAGCGACACCATGGCCGCCAGCGCGAACATGCCATAGCCAATAAAGTTGGCGGGTACATGCAGCTTCATCCACCAGCTTTTGAGGGCTGGCACCAACGGCTGGATTTCATGCGCTTCGCGCACCACCGTGTACCAGAGCA
>JANXTM010000326.1 GCA_025352405.1 Polaromonas sp. | reverse complement strand
CAGGGCTACACCCCGCCCGCGGCCTGACCACAAGGCATGCCAGAGCCCACTGAGCGGCTGGACGACGGCGGCGCTTGCGGCGAACCTTTCAATCCGCGCTTTGGCGGCTCATACCACGGTGATTCCGGGGGGGTTGAGCGGGCCTGCATGGTCTTTTTGGCCGGATGTGATTTGCCTGCAGCATGGGGCAGTCAAGCCCAGTGGCGCGTGCTGGAAACCGGTTTTGGGCTTGGCCTTAATTTTTTAGTGACCTGGGCGGCCTGGAAGGCCGACCTGCTGCGTCCGAAGATGCTGCATTTTGTATCGACCGATGCGTTTCCTCCGAACGCTGAAGACGTGCTTCGCAGCACCTCAGATCGCACCAACTTGCACCCTTTGGCGCTGCAACTTCGCGCGCAGCTTTGGGGCTTGTTGCCCGGCGTTCACCGCCTGGTGTTCGAGGGCGGACACGTTCTTTTGACGCTGTGCATTGGTGATGTCAAAGCAGTGTTGCAGCAACAGCACTTTGAAGCTGACTCGGTTTACCTGAATGGCTTTAGCCCCGCTAAAAACTCCACCGTGTGGGACGTCCACGCCCTGAAGGCCGTGGCACGCTGCTGCAGGCGTGGAACGCGGATTGCCGCAACGACCCTCACGGACAAGGTCCGGGACGTCTTCAGCCAATGCGGTTTTATGGTCCACGTCACCCACGATACGGCTGTCAAAAGCAACTGCTTTCAAGGTCAATACAACCCTTCCTGGGAACCCAAAAAACCAGCGTGCCAACCGTTTCTAGCGCCGAGACAGCCATCAACTGCGGTCGTGGTGGGCGCTGGTCTGGCTGGTGCAGCTATCGCTAACAGCCTGGCCAGGCGCGGCTGGCAGGTGTTGGTGCTGGATGCAGCCAACACCCCTGCCAGCGGTGCTTCAGGCCTGCCCGCCGGGTTGCTGGTACCGCACGTGTCGCCCGACGACAGCCTGCTGTCGCGGCTGTCACGCTGCGGTGTACGGATGACCCTGCAGCAGGCTGACGCACTGCTGGACCATGGCCTCGACTGGGACCACACCGGCGTACTGGCGCATGACGTTGATGCCCTGACCGGAGTTGCCAGCGCACTGCAGCAGCCAGCGGAGAGTGCTGCCTCTGAGTGGAGCCGCACCGCCACACCCGCGCAGACTGCAGGTGCAGGCCTTGCCACCGGCAACAAAGCCCTATGGCACGCACCTGCTGGCTGGATCAAACCAGCCTGTTTGGTCAACGCCTGGCTGGGCGCGCCGGGTATTGTGTGGCGCGGCAACGCCCGGGTGGCAACACTGCTGCCAGGCCCACAAGGCTGGCAAGCCATGGACGCGGCCGGTGTTGTGCTGGCACAAGCCAATCTGGTGGTGCTGGCTGCTGCCTACGGCGGCCAGGCACTGGCGGCGACCGTCAATTCAGCACCCTGGGCCTTGCAGGCAGTCCGTGGACAAATTTCGTGGGGCGTCCGCAAGGTGCAACACCACGGTTTGGATCAGGCCAAAGGTCAAGCAAAGGACTTGCCGAACTTTCCTGTCAACGGTCATGGTTGCCTGCTGCCCGCAGTGCCTGGCCCGGAGGGTTTGAGATGGTTGATGGGTGCGAGCTACGAGCGTGGATGCGACACACCGTTCGTCAAACAACAGGATCACGATTTGAATCTTGCGCGCTTGCGGCGCTTGCTGCCGCAAGCAGCTGAATTGCTGGCCGATGAATTCAACGCCAAGGCCGTCCGCGCCTGGGCTGGTATTCGTTGCGCAACACCAGGCCGATTGCCCGCACAAGGGTGCATTGCCACCACCAGCTCGGGCGCCGAGGTCTGGGTTTGCGGTGGCATGGGCTCACGCGGGCTGACCTTTGCCGGCCTGTGCGCAGAACTTCTGGCTGCTTACCTGCATGGCGAACCTCTGCCTGTGGAACGGCGACTGGCCAAGGTGTTGATGGCTGGTGTGCCTGCAGCAGCACTGCACCCCTGAGCCCGATTGCCTCGACATAGATCCACTTGGCTGTTAATCCAGCACTGCTTTTATTTTGATGTAAATGTGCTGCTGGCGTGAGGGGAAAAGCCTGGAAGCGCCTGCGTTTTCACCATTTCATTTCATGGCATCGGCTGGACGACGCGCTTTCACATAAGCATCTGACGGCAGGTAGGCTTTGCCGTCTGCGTAACGCCACTGCACCATGGTGCCCTTGTTGCCCCGCGAGTCCAGTTTGCCGACGTAGGCGCCCATGGTGGACTGGTGGTCAATGGCGCGGAACTCGGCCGGGCCAAAAGGCGTTGAAAACTTCAGGCCACGCAATGCAATTACCAGTTTTTCATTGTCGGTTGAGTTGGCTTTTTTGATGGCTGCAAAAATCGCTTGCATGGTGGCGTAACCCACCACGGAGCCAACCTTGGGGTATTCGTTAAAACGGCGGTAATAGTTGGCTGCAAAGCTGGCATGCTCGCGCGAATCGATCTGGTCCCACGGATAACCGGTGACGATCCAGCCCCTGGGAGTTTCGTCTTTCAGCACGTCCAGATATTCCGGCTCGCCAGACAGCAGCGACACCACCGGCGTTTTCGGGAAAATGCCGCGCTGGTTGCCTTCACGCACCAGTTTGGCGAGGTCTGCGCCAAACGTCACGTTGAAGATGGCATCAGGTTTGTTCTGCATGGTGGCCTGCAGTGTGGTGCCGGCTTCCAGCTTGCCGAGGGCAGGCCACTGCTCACCCACAAACTCCACATCGGGGCGTTTGGCTTTGAGCAGTTCCCTGAAGATCGCGACCGCGCTCTGGCCGTACTCGTAGTTTGGAGCGATCGTGGCCCAGCGTTTGGCGGGCAGCTTGGCAGCTTCTTCTACCAGCATGGCCGACTGCATGTAGGTGCTCGGACGCAAGCGGAAGGTGTAGCGGTTGCCTTTTTCCCAGACAATGGCGTCGGCCAGGGGCTCGCTGGCGATAAACACACGCTTGCTTTTCTGCGCATGGTCAGCGAGGGCCAGACCGACGTTGGACAAAAAGCCGCCAGCCAACACGTCTACGCGCTCTTTGGATGTCAGCTCAATCGCGTGGCGCAGGGCTTCTTCGGGCCTGCCCGCATCGTCACGCGCAATCACCTCGACCTTTCGGCCCAGCAAACCGCCCGCCACGTTGATCTCTTCTACTGCCAGCTGCCAGCCCTGCTTGTAGGGCAACGTGAACTGGGGAATGGTCGAGTAGCTGTTGATTTCGCCGATTTTGATGGGCGATTTGTCAGCACTGTACGCTATGGCAGAAGCGGCTAGAAGTGCACCAAACAGCAGTGTTTGATTCGTCAATTTCACAGTTTTCTCCAGAAAAAATAGTGGGCAAAACAATCGGCAGCAATTTGCCAACCGAAAAATTGTGGAACTGTAGCAGCCTTCGCCGACCACCGCAGACAACTTTGAACAAACTTTCAATAGAGTTTCGCAACCATCTAGTGCACACGGAACGCCAACCCGCATAAAGACTGATGCATAAGCTTATTTGCATAAAGGATGGATAAATTTGTAGTTTGTTTTTATAAGTAATGCATCTACATTCTGCAGCTTATGAATGAATTCGCTTTTGTATTTGCCGGTTTTGCTGTCGGCTTGGTGGTGGGTCTCACGGGCGTCGGCGGTGGCTCGCTCATGACACCCTTGCTGATATTTGTTTTTGGTGTCAAACCGCACCTGGCTATTGGCACTGACCTGTTGTTCGCAGCTTTTACAAAGATGGGTGGTACCGTCAGTTTGGCCCGCTCCCGGGTCATCGACTGGCGCATTGTGGGCCAGGTCGCCGCAGGCAGTATTCCGGCGTCTCTGATCACGCTGTACGTTCTGCAGCGCATGGGCCCGGCAAATCCAGCCATCCAGTCGGTGATGACCACCACGCTCGGGGTGGCGCTGCTCCTGACTGCTGTTGCAACACTTTACAAAGCCTTGCGCGGCAAAGCGGTGCCAACCCAAATCGCCCCCGAGTTGCTGGCACAAGCCACCCAGGCCCGCCATTGGACGCTGCCCGTGGTGTTTGGTGCGGTGATTGGTGTTCTGGTCACGTTGACATCGGTAGGTGCCGGTGCCATTGGTGTGACGGTGCTGATGCTGCTTTACCCTGCCCTGCCTCTGCCGCGCATCGTCGCAGCCGACATTGCCCACGCGGTGCCTTTGACACTGGTGGCTGGCCTGGGGCATGCGTCGCTCGGCTCCGTTGACTGGCCCCTGTTGGTTAAACTGCTTGCCGGATCTTTGCCCGGCATCTGGCTCGGTACCTACCTGATGCACAAAACGCCAGACCGGGTAATTCGCTCGCTGCTGTCGGTGCTGCTGGCCTATGCAGGCGTAAAACTCATTTCAATCTAAATTTTTCTCGACCGCCATGTATCAATACACCGAATTTGACCGCCAGTTTGTTCAGGCCAGAGCCAACCAGTACCGCGACCAGCTCACGCGCTGGCAGGCAGGCACCCTGCCAGAGGAAGAGTTTCGCCCGCTGCGTCTGCAAAATGGCTGGTATGTGCAACGCTACGCCCCCATGTTGCGCGTTGCCGTGCCTTATGGTGAGCTGAACACCGCCCAACTTCGGGTGCTGGCCAAGATCGCCAGAGACTATGACCAGCCCAACGCGGCGCTGTTCAATGATGCACAAGCGGCGCAAGACAAGCTGGGTGACATCCCCTTGCCCGGCAAGCTCTCAGGCCAGTCCGTCAAAACAAACCTGACCAAGGGCTATGCCCACTTCACCACGCGCCAGAACGTGCAGTACAACTGGATTCCGCTCGACAAATCAGCCGATGTGATGGACTTGCTGGCCAGCGTCAACATGCACGGCATCCAGACCAGCGGCAACTGTATCCGCAACATCACAAGTGACGAGCGTGCCGGCATTGCATTTGATGAGCTGGCAGACCCGCGCCCGTTTGCCGAAATCATGCGCCAGTGGAGCACGCTGCACCCCGAGTTCGCGTTTTTGCCGCGCAAGTTCAAGATCGCGATTACTGGCGCGCTGGAAGACCGCGCCGCTACCGCCTGGCATGACGTGGGCCTGCACATGGTCAAAAGCGACGATGGCCTACTGGGTTTCAAAGTGCTGGTCGGTGGCGGTATGGGCCGCACGCCCATCATTGCCACCACCATCCGCGAGTTTTTGCCGTGGCACCAGATCCTGAATTATCTTGAAGCCATCGTCCGCGCCTACAACCGCTTTGGCCGGCGCGACAACATTTACAAGGCGCGTATCAAAATTTTGGTCAAGGCCGAAGGTCAGCTGTTTATGGATCAGGTAGAAGCCGAGTACAAAGACATCGTCGAAATCGACGGCGCGCCGCACACCATCACGCAAGCCGAACTTGACCGTGTATCCGCGTCGTTTGCAGCCCCCGACCTGACCTGCAACCGCAGCGACGCCGAGGCCAAAATTGCCAACATCCTGCGTGCCGCCGCAGAAGACGATGTGGAGTTTGGGCGTTGGTTGCAGCAAAACGTGGCACCGCATAAAAATCCGGATTTGCGCATTGTCACGCTGTCATTCAAGCGCCTTGGCCAGGCACCCGGCGACGCAACAGCTGACCAGCTGGACATCGCCGCCGATCTAGCTGACCAGTTCAGTGCTGGTGAAGTACGCGTCACGCATGACCAGAACCTGGTGCTGCCCTGGGTGCGCTGCGACCAGTTGCCTGAGCTTTGGAAAGCCGCGCGCAAAGCCGGTTTCGCGCGCCCGAACATTCGCTTGCTGACCGACATGATTGCCTGCCCTGGCGGTGATTTTTGCAGCCTGGCCAATGCACGCTCGCTGCCATTGGCCGAGGCCATCACGCGCCGCTACCAAGACCTCGACGAACTGCATGACCTGGGCGAGATTGACCTGCACATCAGCGGCTGCATCAACTCGTGCGGCCACCATCACAGCGGTCACATCGGCATTTTGGGCGTCGACAAAGACGGCAAAGAGTGGTATCAGATCACCCTGGGTGGCTCGGACGGCTCGGCACTGTCTGGCGCACCCGCTCTCGGCAAGGTGGTTGGTCCATCGTTTTCTGCAGCTGAAGTGCCCGATGTAATTGAGGCCGTGCTGGCCACCTACCGCGACCAGCGCCTGGCACTGCATGACAAGCAGGAGACCTTTATTGCAACCCTGCGCCGGGTAGGTGCGGAGCCGTTTAAAGCCGCCGCTAATGGCGCACGGTTTTCTGTCACGCAAGTCGCCTGAAAGTAGATACTATGAAATTGATAGCATATAGCGCCGGTGAAACATGCCCCAACGGCATAAATGATTCGCAAGTTATCGCGCTCGCCAATGATTCGGACCCGCGTGAGCAAACGCTTGCAGGCGTCACCCGCATCGACCTGCACTTCCCGAAGTTCACTGATGGCCGCGCATTCAGCCAGGCCTTTCTGCTAAGCCGCCGTCTCGGCTTCAAGGGCGAGATCCGGGCCACAGGCGACGTGCTGGTGGACCAGCTGGCCCAAATGGAGCGCAGCGGTTTCACCAGCGCGGTGCTGCGTGCTGACCAGCCGCTGGATGTCGCGCAGCGGGTGTTGGCCGCCTACCCTGGTTTTGATGTCGGTGCGTATCAGGGCGACGCGGTGCATGTCCGTCCGCATTTTGTAGAGGCAGCCTAACATGACGGAAGCAGCTGAAATGACTTTGGACCTCACGCACGTCAATCTGGAGATGGGCCGCAATGCCCAGGGCCTGGTGGACTGGGCTGTCGGTTTGAGGCAGCCAACCATCATCACGACCAATTTCAGGCCCTTTGAAGCGGTCATCCTGCACATGGTGACGCGCGCCAATCCAAAGGTTCCGGTGGTCTGGATGGACAACGGTTACAACACCGAAGCCACCTACCGTTTCGCCGACGAGGTGACAAAACTGCTCGGCCTTAGCCTGCACATCTACCTGCCGCGCCGCTCGCGTGCACACCGTGAGGCAGTCGATGGCGCCGCCCCGGCGCTCAACGACCCGCGTCATGCTGCCTTCACTGCAGAGGTCAAGCTTGAGCCCTTCGCCCGTGCCCTGCGCGAGACAGCGCCCAAGGTCTGGTTCACGGCCCTGCGCGCCACCGACACTGCGGTGCGCGCTCAAATGGATCCGGTCAGCGTCAACCCCGACGGTCTAATCAAGGTTGCGCCCCTGCTGCACTGGTCGTCAAAGGACTTGTACGAGTACAGCACGACTCACGGCCTGCCAAACAACTTCGACTACGTGGACCCCACCAAGGGTGAGGACAACCGCGAATGCGGCCTGCACCTTTCGCATTGATTTTTCCACTGATTTTTTCCGCACATCCAAAAGCCCCACATGAACGCCAGAGCCGACCACACGCTTGAAAAAACAGTTTTAAGCAACGCCCACCTCGACGCGCTTGAAGAAGAAGCGATCTTCATCCTGCGTGAAGTGGCCGCCAGCTTTGAACGCCCTACCCTGCTGTTTTCAGGTGGCAAGGACTCGTTGGTGCTGCTCAAATGCGCTGAAAAAGCCTTTGTAGATTCAGAACGCGGCGGCCACATCCCCTATCCGCTCTTGATGATTGACACGGGCCACAACTTCAAGGAAGTCACAGACTTCCGCGATTACCGCGCCAAACAACTCGGTGCCAACCTGATTGTGCGCAGTGTTGAAGACTCCATGGCGCGCGGCACCGTGCGGCTGGCGCACCCAGGCGAGTCACGCAATGTGCATCAATCCGTGACGTTACTCGAAGCGATTGACGAGTTACGCTTTGACGCGCTGATTGGCGGCGCGCGCCGTGATGAAGAGAAAGCCAGAGCCAAAGAACGCATTTTTTCGCACCGCGACGCCTTTGGCCAGTGGCAACCCAAAGCCCAGCGCCCTGAGTTGTGGACGCTGTTCAACACCCGCATCCAGCCCGGCGAGCATTTCCGCGTGTTCCCGATCAGCAACTGGACCGAGCTCGACGTGTGGCAATACATCGAACGCGAAAACATCGAGCTGCCATCGCTGTATTACGCGCACCAGCGCAAGGTAGTTGAGCGCAAGGGCCTGCTGGTGCCCGTGACTGAACTCACACCGCTCAAGGATGGCGAAGTAGCCGTTGAAAAAACCGTGCGCTTTCGTACCGTGGGCGACATCACCTGCACCTGCCCGGTAGACAGCCCGGCACTGAATGCTGCTGATGTAGTCCTCGAAACTCTGGCGGCTGACGTGAGCGAGCGCGGAGCTACCCGCATGGACGATAAAACGTCTGACGCGTCCATGGAAAAACGAAAAAAAGAAGGCTATTTCTGATGAGCACCGCTATTCAATCCGTTCGTCCTGAGTCCATCGAAGGATCTGGCCAGGACACCCGCGCCGCACTGCGTTTCGTCACCTGCGGCAGCGTTGACGATGGCAAAAGCACGCTGATTGGCCGCCTGCTGGTCGACAGCAAAACCGTGTTGCAAGACCAGCTGGCAGGTGTGCAGCGCGGTGGTCAAACCGACCTGGCGCTGCTCACCGATGGCCTGCAGGCCGAGCGCGAACAGGGCATCACAATTGATGTGGCCTACCGCTACTTCAACACCGCCGCACGCAAGTTCATCATTGCCGACGCGCCCGGCCATGAGCAGTACACCCGCAACATGGTCACCGCGGCATCCAGCGCCGACGCTGCGGTGGTGCTGGTTGATGCCACCAAACTTGACTGGCAAGCTGCATCTCCCGAGCTGCTGCCACAAACCCGCCGCCATTCGCTGCTGGTCAATTTGCTGCGTGTGCCGTCGATTGTGTTTGCCGTCAACAAACTTGACGCCGTGGCCGACCCGGCGCTGGCGTTTAAAAATATCAACGCCGCATTGACCCAGTTTGCTGAACACGCCGATATCCCGGTCACGGCCATCGTGCCGGTTTCAGCGCTGATCGGTTACAACGTGGTGGACCAACACCCCGGCTGGTGCAATTACAGCGGCCCCGGCCTGCTGCAAATTCTGGAGCAGCTGTCGGCCACACCAGCCGACACAACCCAGCCATTCGCTTTTCCCGTGCAGTGGGTAGAGAAGTTTTCTTCAAGCAGCGACACGTCGCAGGGCCGCCGTATTTTCTGGGGCCGTATCGCCAGCGGAAACGCTCAACCTGGTGTTGAAATTACCGTGATGCCCAGCGGCAAAACGGCCACCATCGCCCAGGTTTTAAGTCACGCACGCCAACCCAAAAATGTTGCAGCTAATCACAGCGCCGGCATTATTCTCGACCGCGAGCTTGACGTGTCGCGCGGCGACTGGTTATTGCAAGCCCCCACGCTTGCCGCTTCACGTGCTGCGCTACCCCCCGAGGGGACTGAAGCGCCTAGGGGCGGCCCGTCGTCGCTTCTGGCTACCGACGGCTTTGATCCACCACTGGGCACCCGCGAAATCAGGGCGACTGTCGCCTGGATGGATGAAGAGCCATTGGTACCGGGCCGTTTGTACTGGGCGCTGCACGGCCACCGCTGGGTCAAGGCCAAAATCAAACGCATCGTCAGCCATATCAACATCAACACGCTCGAAAGCCATGACGCTACCCAGCTAGATGCCAACGCTATCGGTGTGGTCGAGCTGGCCCTGCTGGAGCCGATTGCCGCGCTCCCCTACAAACAGTCGCGTACCCTGGGTTCGCTGGTGCTGGTGGACACAGCGTCACACAAAACATCAGGCGCTGCGCTGATTATTTAAATCAGGAAAGACCCCTGTCAAGAACCTTGTTTCCCGGCCTAATTGGAAACCTCTTAAAATCTTGAATTATTTTTTGCTTCGCCAACATTCACAATGACCCACATCGTCTCTGACTCCTGCATCCGCTGTAAATACACTGACTGTGTGGACGTGTGCCCCGTGGACTGCTTCCGCGAAGGCCCGAACATGCTGGTGATTGACCCGGACGAATGCATAGACTGCGCTGTGTGCATCCCCGAGTGCCCTGTGAACGCCATCTACGCCGAAGAAGACGTACCGGCAGACCAGCTGCACTTCATTAAACTCAATGTCGAGCTCAGCAACGCTGCCGGCTGGAAAAGCATCACCAAACGCAAGCCTGCCTTGCCCGATGCCGACGATTGGAAAGACAAAACTGACAAGCTCTCTGAACTTGTCAGGTAACTCCCTGGCCAAAACTGCGATGCCGATTGAAACTGATGCGCTCGTCATCGGTGCAGGACCGGTCGGCCTGTTTCAGGTGTTTCAGCTTGGCCTGCTGGACGTCACTTCGCACATCATTGACGCACTCCCCTACCCCGGCGGCCAGTGCATTGAGCTGTACCCCGACAAACCGATATACGACATACCCGGCACGCCGCGCTGCACGGGACGCGAACTGACGGCCAGCCTGCTCAGGCAAATGGCGCCGTTCGGGGCTACCTTTCACCTGGGCCAGCTTGTCAGCACCCTTGAAAAACGTCCTGACAAGCGCTTTTTTGTCGAAACCTCCAAAGGCACACAGTTCATCACCAAGACCATCATGGTTGCGGCTGGTGTGGGGGCCTTTCAGCCCAAGCTGCTCCGGCTAGAGGGCCTGGACAGGTTTGAAAACAGCAGCCTGTTTTACAGCGTCAACAACCCGCAACATTTTGCTGACAAAAACATCGTCATCGTTGGCGGCGAAGACACCGCACTGGAGTGGGCCAGCCACTTCGCCACCGATGGGCTTGACAAAGCCAAAAGCGTCACACTGATTCACAGACGCGACGTTTTTCAGGCTGCGCCGGCGCTGGTAGTCAAGGTCAAGGCGCTGGTTGATGTCAAAGCCCTGCGCTTCATGGTTGGGCAAGTGACCGGCTTTGAGGCCAAAAACGACCAGCGCAGTGACCAGCTCACCGCGGCACAGGTTACAGACGTTGACGGCCAGCTTCAAACCGTGCGACTGGATGTCCTGTTGGTCTTCCTGGGTCTGTCACCCAAACTTGGGCCAGTGGCCCAGTGGGGGCTGGACATGGAGCGCAAGCAGGTGCTGGTAGACACCGAAAAGTTCTCCACCACGCAAGAAGGCATTTTTGCCGTGGGCGACATCAACACCTACCCCGGCAAGAAAAAACTGATTTTGAGTGGTTTTCATGAGGCCGCACTGGCGGCCTTCGGCGCAGCAGCGCTGGTCTTTCCCGATAAAAAAATCATGCTGCAATACACCACCACCAGCCCGCGCCTGCACCAGCTGCTGGGTGTTGAGCCTGCAAATCCTCAAGCAAAATAGGAGTCTGC
>JANXTM010000308.1 GCA_025352405.1 Polaromonas sp. | reverse complement strand
AAACCGAAACCATACCGCCCAGCCTGGTGCTGATTACCGTGGGCTCGGTCACCGGGGTGTCGATCACCGCGCTGTTCACTGGCGGGCTGATGCCGGCGCTGGTAGTTGGATTTTTTATCGCGGCCGTGGTTTGGTACCGCTACCGCAATGAGGATCTCTCGGGCGTGAAGAAAAGCACCCGGCGTCAAATCGGCCAAAGCTTGCTGGCTGCTGCCCCCGCGCTGGCCTTGCCTTTCATTATTCGCTTCGCTGTGGTCGAGGGCATTGCGACTGCCACCGAGGTTTCCACCATTGGTATTGTCTATTCGTTCATCGTGGGACTGCTGATTTACCGCGAGTTTGACTGGAGCCGACTGCGCCCTATCCTGATCGACACGGCTTCACTATCGGGTGCCATCTTACTGATCATCGGGGCGGCTACTGGCATGGCTTGGGCCTTGACGCAGTCGGGATTTTCCAACGCGCTGGCCCAGGCAGCAGGGCGCTTGCCCGGTGGGCACTATACCTTTCTCGCAGCGTCGATTGTGGGGTTCATTATTTTGGGCAGTATTCTGGAAGGTATACCGGCCATCGTCCTGTTTGGTCCCCTGCTTTTCCCGGTGGCGCATCAGGTAGGCGTGCATGAGGTGCATTACGCCATGGTGGTGATCTTGGCGATGGGCATTGGCCTTTTTGCGCCGCCTTTCGGCGTGGGCTACTACGCGGCTTGCGCGGTCGGCAGGGTAGACCCGGCCGAGGGCATCAGGCCGCTGTATGGTTACCTTGTGGCGTTAGTTCTTGGCGTGATAGTGATTGCCGCCGTGCCCTGGTTTTCTATTGGATTTCTTTGATTCGGGCCAGCGTCGGTTTTCGCACCGACGGTGCAATCGGCGGGGTCGCCGGCCTTATGCTTGTAGCGGCCTGCGCTTTAGCGTCAGGATCAGCCTGAAAGCTTGAATCGCACCCATACCCATGAGAAAAATACCGAATTTCGTTCTTCTCCGCGCCTTCGAGGCTGCAGCCAGGTTGCAGAGTTTTACACTTGCCGCCCATGAGTTGCACCTGACGCCCTCGGCCATCAGCCACCAGGTAAAGGAGCTGGAAGAGTATTTCGGATTGCCGCTCTTTATCCGCCGCAACCGGCGGGTTGAAGTTACTGCAGAGGGACGACGTCTGTTTTTAAGTTTGGCCCGCATTTTGGATGCCCTGGAGGCGACCTGCAGCGAAGTGGCGCTGGCACCGCGTGAGCAGGTTCTCACCCTTTATTGTGCGCCCAGCCTGGCGGTGAAATGGCTGGGTCCGCGGCTGCCGGATTTCATGCTGGCGCACCCCAACATCACCATTCGCCTGTCGTCGGGCGCAGAACCGATTGATCTGACACAGGTACGGGAAATTGATGTGGCAATCTCCTATGGCTATGCCCATGAGCATTCGGGTATCGACATCACGCCTCTTGGCAAGGAGCGCATCGTGCCCCTAGGCTCCCCCTTGTTGATTAACCGGGTTTTACCTGCGCCGGCTCAGCTGGCAACTCTGCCGCTCATCGAGTCCCAGCTTAGTCAGGTGACTTGGCGTGACTGGTTCAATTTCAACGAACTGACGATGCCTGTGCGCCCCCGAACATCGTTTGACCGGGCCGCTCTGGCCATCTCTGCGGCTGTCGACGGTATGGGTATCACGCTGGAGAGTGTGCGGCTGGCGGAGCGGGAAATCGCCAGGGGCGATCTGGTCGAATTGGGTGCCGGGGAGTTTCGCCCGTTGTCTCGGGAAACCCATTTTTTTTCGCAGCGTGTCAATGAACAGCATGTGGAAAAGGTCAGGGCTTTCCGCGAGTGGCTTTTCAGTAAAATTTTTACCGATGGCGGCGCGCCGCGCGTTTGACCTGGAGGCTGTTGCCGTTTGAGTTGACCCGCAGGCTCACGAAGCCCGTTGACACAGTAACAGACTGGCCTCGCGCAAGGCCCGCTGGTTTTTTGCAAACCGGACATTCGGTAGATGTCCTACAACTACTTGCGGACGAAGCTGATCGCCGGGCGGCCGCTGCGCTTTTAACATTGGGACAAGCGATTTATTGCTTTCGACCCTGCCGCACGAGGACGGAACGTCATGAACCGTGCCGCCATGGCCCGAAAAGGCTCAAAATCATTCTTTACATGAAAACCACCATGACCAAACGCGCCAGTTTTTCCGCGGTGTTGCCGCCGATTGCCGGAACTCCGGGCCTCCACAGCGTTGCCTATGTTTCTACGGGTGTTGCGCGAGAAGCAACGACATAAATGGGACCGACTTGCGCCGAAGGTGCTGGGATGGTGACAAGGTTAAGGCACAGGCTTTTTCCCGCGCGTATTGGCGGAAGCTCTTTAGGGGGTTCTCCTACCGCAGTTGCCCCACCCGATAGCCGCAGCGTGCGCTTTCGTGCAGGCATCGCGGAGTTTTTGCTGATTACCCGGCTGAAGGCGCGTAGCCAGCCGAAGTTGTCGGCCGACATACTTGAACGCGCTTCGCATATTGTTTTTGTGACCAGTAAAAACTGGTTTGTAGCGCCTGACGGCCAAGCCGTCAGACGTTGTACGCCCTTGTGATGGCTGTGAAGCTGGCAGGCGCTGGCTTTTTCCCTTTCACCTTTTTGTTTTATCGGACATCCCATGCACACTGCGACCATTGACCTTCTGCTCGACTACGAGGTCACGCACCCTGCGCATTTCCTGTTTCATATTGAGGCCGCTTTTCATGATGCGCACCGCACGCTGGAAGAGCGTTTGAGCATCACACCGAGCATGAAGGTACGCACGTTTTGCGACGAACGCAGTGGCAACCGTTTTGTACGGCTCGATGCACCCAAGGGCGTGCTGTCGGTCAACTATCACGCGAAGGTAGAGATCAGCCCGCGTCCGCAACTGCTGCATCTCGATGAGTCACCGGTGACGGCTGTACCGGACGACGTGCTGCGTTACCTCATGCCCAGCCGCTACTGCGAGTCGGACGTGATGAGCCGTGCCGCACGGCAGCTTTTTGGCCATTTGCCGCAGGGCCTGAGCCGCGTTCGCGCAATTGAGAGCTGGTTGCACGAGTCGATTTATTACATGCCGGGCTTCAGTAACTCGACCACCACTGCACAAGAGGTGTTTGTACAACGCGCTGGTGTGTGCCGTGATTTTGCGCACCTCGGTGTCACCTTGTGCCGGGCCTTAAATATCCCGGCGCGGCTGGTAGTGGGGTATGTTTATTTTGAAGAACCGCCGCAAGATTTTCATGCCGTGTTTGAAGCGTGGCTCGACCACCAGTGGGTGTTGTTTGACGGCACCAAAATGGCTCCGATTGACCGGCTCGTACGGGTGGGCACCGGGCGTGATGCCAAAGACGTAGCCTTTGCCACGATTTTTGGCGGCGTGCAGATGCTCCGCAAAGAACTCATGGTGGACGAGGGCGACGTAACGGCGTTAAAGATGATGGACGTCGCGCCACCTGCCTTGTCGCTCGTTGGCTCTGGGACCCGCCCGCGTCAGGATTTGTAGCGGGCATGAAGCCGGTCGAGCTTGCGGATTAGTGACGACCAGACAAATGCACCGCCCTTGCCGCAGGTCTGTATACGCACGGCCTCGGCTACGCTTTTGAAGATGAACGGGTTGATTTGCGTGAGCGTGCCACCCGCCTGCACGTCGATCTGGATTCGGCAGGTGTCTTCAAAGGTGTACGCGCTCAAAAACGCATCGGTAACGGCTTTACCCACGACCTCCAGGCACTTTGGGAGTGTGGTGCGGCTGGCTTGAAAAGCGAGTGCGGCCCGTACGCCTGGGGGTAACAATCACTGACTGCTTGGGTCAAACGTGTATAGCGCTACTGCAGAAGTTGAGGCAAACTTGCATATAGGATTTGCAGATTAGGCGAGCAGAGGGGGCCCCGGCTTAAACCGATTGCCGCTCACGAAACCCGAGGCGGTTCAAGATCAAAACTATCTGCCTAAACTCGAATCGAGTAGTTACTCTTGCCTTAAATGATGATGACTGGTTATGCAAACGCTTCATTCTTCCACTGCGTCAACTGA
>JANXTM010000290.1 GCA_025352405.1 Polaromonas sp. | reverse complement strand
TCATGCGCGGCGGGTTCTTCGTGTGAGCGGTAAAGCGTGCGGGCGACGGCGGCATACAGCGTATCGTTCACCAGAGTTGATTTTCCCGAACCCGACACACCCGTCACGCAGGTCAGCAGGCCAACCGGGAACTCGGCGCTCACGCCTTTGAGGTTGTGGCCGGTAGCGTTGATCACGCGCAGCGCCTGCATGTCGCCCAGCGTGGCGCGGTGCACGGCCTCACGTGCTGCACGGCGTTCAGCCGCCGGACTGGGGGGAAAGCGTGACGGTTTCCGGTTTGCAAACGGATCGGCCTTGATCACCGTTGGCAGCCATGGCGTACGGTGTGCAGGCACCGCAATTTTGAGAGTGCCTGCCAGGTATTTACCGGTCAGTGAGTTGGGGTTGGCTTGCACCTGCTCAAACGTGCCCTCAGCCATCACACGGCCACCATGCACGCCAGCGCCCGGGCCCATGTCAATCACGTGGTCAGCGGCACGAATCATATCTTCGTCATGCTCCACCACCAGCACACTGTTGCCAATGTCGCGCAGATGTTTGAGCGTGCTTATGAGGCGGTCGTTGTCGCGCTGGTGCAGGCCTATGCTGGGCTCGTCGAGCACGTACATAACGCCAGTTAAGCCCGAGCCGATTTGCGATGCCAGCCGAATGCGCTGTGACTCGCCGCCCGACAGCGTTTCAGCGCTGCGGTCCAGGCTCAAATAATTCAGGCCCACGTCGTTCAAAAACTTCAGCCGCAGGCCGATCTCACGCACGACCTTGCCTGCTATTTCACCTTTGGCGCCGGACATGACCAGTGCATTGAAATAGGTAAAACTTTCGCGCAATGTGTCTTTGCTGATTTCGTAAATGGCTTTACGAGTGGTGCTGCCATCGACATCGGGCGTGCTGACGAGGTACACATGACGTGCTTCGCGGCGCAGGCGTGTGCCGCCGCAATCTGGGCAAGACTGCACACTGCGGTAGCGTGCCAGTTCTTCGCGCACGGCGGTCGAATCTGTTTCTTTGTAGCGACGCTCAAAATTAGTGATGACACCTTCAAACGGATGCTTTTTATTGACCTTTTTACCCTCCGAATTGCCTGAGTCCATCAGGTAGGAAAACTTGATTTCTTCCTCACCCGAGCCATGCAGCACCACCTGCTGCACGTTGGCGGGCAGGTTTTCAAACGCGGTGTCGATGTCAAAGGCGTAATGCTTTGCCAGACTCTCCAGCATTGAAAAGTAATAGCCATTGCGTCTGTCCCAGCCTTTGACGGCGCCACTGGCCAGACTTAGTGAAGGGAAGGCAACAACCCGCGTTGGGTCAAAAAACTCCCGATGCCCCAGACCATCGCAACTCGGGCAGGCGCCTACTGGCGAGTTGAATGAAAACAGGCGCGGTTCCATTTCGCTGAGGGAGTAGCTGCACACCGGGCAAGAGAATTTGGCACTGAACAAATGCTCTTTGCCGGTGTCCATTTCCAGCGCGATCGCCTTGCTGTCGGCCAGACGCAACGCCGCTTCAAAACTCTCGGCCAAGCGCTGACGGGTGTTGTCGAAATCGGTACGCGCAGGGGCAGTGACCACCGTGTCAGGCTGGCCTTCAATCATGTCTGTTGTTTCAGCGGCACGCGGTTCGGGCGCATGGCGCACCTTGATGCGGTCAATCACCACATCGATATTGTGTTTTTCAGTCTTTTTAAGCTTGGGCAGGTCGTCAAACTCATAGGCTTTGCCGTCCACTCGAAAACGCACATAACCTTGCGCCTGCATTTCAGCAAAGACGTTCTCAAACTCGCCTTTGCGATCGCGTGCCACCGGCGCCAGAATCATCAGCTTGGTGTCCTCGGGCAAGGCCAGTGCGGCATCGACCATTTCACTGACGCTTTGCGCCTGCAGCGGCAAATCATGCTCGGGGCAAAACGGCGTACCAGCCCGCGCAAATAACAGGCGCAGGTAGTCGTGAATTTCGGTCACGGTGCCGACGGTGGAGCGCGGGTTGTGCGACGTGGCTTTCTGCTCGATGGAAATCGCAGGTGACAGGCCCTCGATCATGTCGACATCGGGCTTGTCCATCAGCTGCAAGAACTGCCGTGCGTAAGTGCTCAGACTTTCGACGTAACGGCGCTGGCCTTCGGCATACAACGTGTCGAACGCCAACGATGATTTGCCCGAACCGCTCAAGCCCGTGATGACCACCAGCTGGTTGCGCGGGATGTCGAGGTCGATATTTTTGAGATTGTGTGTGCGGGCACCGCGAATGCTGATGCGCTGGGCTGCCAAAACATTTGCCAGGTACAAGCCAGAGCGTTCGGGATCAGGGGTTGAATTCACGGCAGGGTGCTTATTTTGGGACAACCGTCCATCATAGCGGCGCAACCCCGGCAGTGTCTGCGCGCGCGATATGTGGCGGGTGAAGTGAAGCTTATCGCTGTCCTTCCGTCAGCCAGTTAAAATCTGCAACCATAGATTTGGAGAACACCGCATGGCATCAATCAACAAGGTCATTATCGTCGGCAACCTGGGAAAAGACCCAGAGATGCGCAGCTTTCCCAATGGCGACCAGGTTGCCAACGTGTCCATTGCCACCACCGACCGCTGGAAAGACAAAACCAGCGGCGAGATGAAAGAAGTCACGGAGTGGCACCGCATCAACTTCAACGGCCGCCTGGCCGAGATAGTGGGTCAGTACTTGCGCAAGGGCTCGCAAGTGTACGTAGAAGGTAGCTTGCGCACGCGAAAATGGACCGATAAAGAAGGCGTGGAAAAATTCACCACCGAAATACGCGCCGACCAGATGCAGATGCTCGGCAGCCGTCAGGGGATGGGCGACGCGGGCAGTGACGAAGGCGGTGGCTATGAAACACCGCGCCGCGTTGCTGCACCTGCAGCCCCGCGTACTGCACCTGCTGCTGCACCCCGCCAGGCCCCAGCAGCCTCCAAAACCGCCAGCGGATTCGATGATATGGATGACGATATTCCGTTTTAGGACTGAGCTTTTTAATTATGTAAATAAGCGTCGGGAGTCCGCGTGCGCTAATTCGCGGGTCGCACTTGGTATCGGCACGGCGCTCGGTCATTTGCGCTGCGCCACTCGGAGAACTCACGCAGGCCTGAATTACCGCTCTGGTTCAGCCTCACGGTTCGTTCAGGGTGCTGTGTGTGTGGTGTTCCAAAACGTGAGCCCTCGTCGCAACGGACCCGCAGCAGTTGGCGGGTAGATCCAGCGCCAGTACGCGGCAACCTGCCAATTGCCTGGCAAGTTCGGGCGACCATTCGGTCAGGCCCAGGCCGAGGCACTTCAGGGCAGCTTCAAAATCGGTCCAGACCTGTGCAAATGCGCTTGGAAATGTCGCTGACGGCGCGCTTTGGAGTTTGGCCGTGACCCGCGGCCCGAGGTACTCGCCGGCCAAGCGCATCCACTCCGGATACCCCGGGGTGATGGCCTCGATCTGCATCACATCAATCCCAATCGCGGCACCCTGACAGATGGCGGCAATGCTTACTCCGGGCGAATGGCTAATCGATAGACTCAGTTGGCAAACGGACGAGTCGGCGTAGATGGCACCCCCAGGGGGCGAGGTCAGGACAATTGACACGGCCGGCCGATCAAGCAAAGCCGCGAGTGCTTCTCTCAGTGCGGAGCGAACCAGGCTTCTTGCAACCTGGCGATTCTCCGTGGCTGGGGTGGCGATGCTGATCACTGCCATCGCTTGAGCCGAGCGCAGCGCCTGTACCGCGAGATACTGGTCTTGCGGCCAGGCGTGAACGGTGACGGTCTTCCGCGCGGGCTGCATGTCAGTTGCGCGTCGGTGCTGCCGGGCAGCCCTTCCAGCTTGACGCGGCCGGAATGAACTCGCCTTTCATTACCAACGTCAAGGCTCCGAGTTGGGCGTTGTCACCGACGACAGCGCTGTAAAGCACTGCACTGCGCGGTCCCATGTAGACGCGCTGGCCGATGATGACATGGTCGATCTTCATGACGCGGTCTT
>JANXTM010000274.1 GCA_025352405.1 Polaromonas sp. | reverse complement strand
ACAAAAAGCGCCCTCGCAAGGCCCGCTGGTGTTGGCCATCATGGCCAGCTTTGCCGGGGTGGTACTGCTGCTGCGTCCCGCCATGGACCAGAACCAGACCTTTGCGGGTGTGATTGGCCTGCTGTCGGGCCTGGGCGCTGCGTTTGCCTACATGCAGGTGATGGCGATTTCGCGCATGGGTGAGCCCGAGTCACGCACGGTTTTTTACTTTGCGGTCGGTACGGTGGTAGCCGGCTCACTGGGCATGCTGGTGACGGGGGTATCGCCCTGGAACTGGCAGCATGCGCTGTGGTTGCCACCGCTGGGCATTTTGGCGTCGCTGGGCCAGCTCACCATGACCAAGGCATACGCGATGTCGATGTCTGCTCCCGGTCACCATGGTGGAACGCTGATGGTCGCCAATCTGCAGTATTCTGGCATTGTGTTTGCTGCCCTTTACAGCCTTATTTTGTTTGGAGACCATATCCCGATGATTGGCTGGGCAGGTATGGCGCTGATTATTTTGAGTGCGATTGCCGCTACCGCCCTTCGCGCCCGAACCGCGCCGAACGCACCCGCTGAAGAGCATTGACCCGAACATCCATCAAGGAGCACACCATGGGCTACACCACCCTGATTTCCAGCGAACAGCTACAAGCCCTGGCGGCCAGCGGTTCACCCCTGCGTATTTTCGACTGCACATTTGACCTGATGCAGCCGCATTCGGGAGAGCAGCAGTACCTGGATTCGCACATCACGGGGGCTGTGTATGCCAACCTGGATACGGCACTGAGCGCCAAACATGGGGCGGCGGGCGCGCATGGCGTGATCACCGCCGCGGGCGCAGACGCCCCTGCATCGGGCGGGCGCCACCCCTTGCCCAACCGGGAGAAATTTGCCACGTGGCTGTCGGGTGTGGGTTTTTCAAACAATATGCAGGCCGTGGTCTATGACCGCAATGGTGCCAACTACTGCGGTCGCCTGTGGTGGATGCTCAAATGGGCAGGCCACGCCAACGTCGCGGTGCTGGATGGCGGGCTGCAAGCCTGGACGGCAGCGGGCGGCCAGCTCACCACTGGTGAAGAGTCCGCGCATTTTCAATCAAACTTCACGCTGCGGCAGGAGCTTGTGGCACTGGTTGCTACCAAAACAGTAGCAGATAACCTGGGTCGCCCGGTTCAGACCCTGATTGACGCGCGCGGCGCACCGCGCTTTCGCGGTGAGGTGGAGCCACTCGACCCGGTGGCCGGCCACATCCCGGGCGCACTCAACCGCCCTTTCGGCAACAACATCGGGCCAGATGGCAAGTTCAAACCGGCCGCTGTCTTGAAGGCCGAATTTGAGGCGCTGCTCGTCGGCCGCGACCCCGCCAGCGTGGTACACCACTGCGGCAGCGGCGTGAGCGCTGTGCCCAACCTGCTGGCGATGCAGATTGCGGGATTGGGCTCAACCGGTCTGTACGCGGGCAGCTGGAGCGAGTGGTGCAGCGACACCCGTCGCCCGGTAGCAAAAGGCTAAGTCGCGTCTTCCGGTTCGCAGTAGGCGCGAGAACAAGGTGAGATAACGCAGTTATCGTTTTTTATGCGGGTTGGAATTACAGCGAGCCTTTGGTCGAGGGGATGACGCCTACCGAGCGCGGGTCAATCTCAAGCGCCATGCGCAGCGCCCGGGCAAAGGCTTTGAACACGGTTTCGGCCTGGTGATGCGAGTTTTCGCCGCGCAGATTATCAATGTGCAGCGTCACAAAGGCGTGGTTCGCAAAGCCCTGAAAAAATTCGAATGCCAGCTGGCTGTCAAAGGTGCCGATCATGCTGCTTTTAAACGGCACATGCATCTCCAGGCCCGGACGGCCTGAGAAATCAACGACTACCCGGCTCAAAGCCTCGTCAAGCGGTACGTAAGCGTGGCCGTAGCGGCGCAAGCCCCGTTTGTCACCCACGGCCTGGGCCACCGCCTGCCCGAGCGTGATGCCCACGTCTTCGACTGTGTGGTGACCGTCAATGTGCAGATCGCCCTGGCACTGGATGTCGAGGTCTATCAGGCCATGCCGGGCGATCTGGTCGAGCATGTGGTCAAAAAAACCGATGCCGGTCGAGAGCTTGGACTGGCCCGTGCCGTCAAGGTTGAGCTTGACGACTATTTTGGTCTCTGCAGTGTTGCGAGAGACTTCAGCTGTGCGAGGTAAGTTTGGAGTGGTCATAGAGAATTTTCAAGCGCCGCCAACATCAAGCGATTTTCGTCCGCTGTGCCCACCGTCAGGCGCAAACAATTGGCAAGCAATGGATGCATTTTAGAAACGTTTTTAACCAGCACGCCTTGCGCCTTCATGGCCTCAAATGTTTGAGTGCTATCGGCCACCCGCACCAAAATCATGTTGGCGTCGCTGTTCCAGTGTGTCAGGCCAGGCAAATTGCCCAACGCTTCTAAAAGCATAGCGCGCTGACCAATCAAATCAAGGGCTTGGGTTGCAAAGACCTCTTTATTTTCAAGCGCAAACAACGCGCATTCGCAGTTGAGTACACTGATGTTGTAAGGCGGCCGCACCTTATCAATCTCGGCAATCAGCGCTGTGGGGCCCATCATGTAGCCAAGCCGCACCCCCGCCAGACCGAACTTGCTCAGGGTTCGCATCAGCAACACATGGCCGTGCTTGCCCATTCGGTCGATGTAACTTTTGCTGGCAAACGGCTGGTAGGCCTCGTCCATCACAACCAACCCGCCTTGCGCACCCACCGCCTCAATGATCTCTTCAATCACGGCGTCATCCCATAAGTTGGCCGTGGGGTTGTTGGGGTAAGCCAGGTAAGTGATGGCGGGGCTGTAGCGAGCAATCGCGGCCAGCATGGCCGCCGCATCGAGTTCGAAGTCAGCGGTCAGGGGCACGCCGATAAATTTCAGGCCTTGCAGTTGTGCGCTCATGGCGTACATCACAAAGCCGGGAACTGGCGACAAAATCGTGGCGGGCAGTTGGCTGGCGCCTGCTTGGCAGGGCACATCGCAGGCCAGTGCCAGCAGCGAAATCAATTCATCCGAGCCATTGCCCAGCATGATGTCAAAGCCGTCGGGCATCTGCGCGTAGTCCGCCAGCGCTTGGCGCAGGTCGTTGACCCGGCCATCGGGATAGCGGTTCAAAGCCAGCGCGCCGAGACGTTGTCCGAGCTGCGCTTGCATCGCCGCAGGCAAGCGGTATGGGTTTTCCATCGCGTCCAGCTTGACCATACCGGCGGCGTTTTGGACGGCGTAGGCGTGCATGGACAGCACGTCTTGCCGGATGCGGGTTTGGATCAGTTGGTTCAGGCTGTCATCGTTCATTGGGGCGGCGTCTCAAAAGGGTTAATCACCAAAAGCTGGTCATAGCGCTGCAGCGGCAAAGCATCGCTCAGCACCGCATCACAAGCGCTGTGCATGGCCGATGCCAACACCAGGGCTTGCCAGTAATCGACTTGCAAGCGCACCTCCAGCCCCCAGGCAGATTCCACCGTCTGGTGATCCGTTACGCAGGGCTGCCATTGCTGGTAGCGGCGCAGCTTGGCACGCGCATCGCCCAGAGACAAGCCCGGCGTGATGCGCTGGGTGACGCACACGTAGTACTCACTCAGAACCTGGGTGCTGGTGCGCCCCGTGCGCGTGGCCCATAAATGCGCCAGCCAGGCGCGCGCTTGCTGTCGGCGCTGCGAGTCAGCCGCGTCGTCGGCACAAATGAAGATGGACGTATCCACGAAAACGCGCAGATTATTTGGCATCGGCATTGGCACCTGCATCGGCGCCTTCATTTGAATCTGCATAAATGTCTGCCCGGCGGGGGTAAGGCTGAACTGCGGAGGTGAACGTCACGTCATCAGCCAGCCACTCTCGCTCAGCCCGCGCATAGGCGTCTTCACGCTGCATTTTTTCCAGCAGCATTTCACCCACCAGCCGCGACACACTGGTGTTGCGTTTGGCAGCCTCAATGCGCGTCCATTCCAGCGCAGCATCATCGACAGTGATGGTGACGTTTTTCATGCTTTGAATAGTACACTAATTTCGTGTTACACGAAGTTAGTGTACTTAAAAGCCAGCTTTGGCGGGATGGTGGATTAACTGGATGCGATTTGGCTGCGGGCAAAGCCGACATTTCAAAATACGCAGAAAATGCGGGCGTTCAGCTTGAGGTTTTCTGAAAAATACCAGTGTTTAAAGCGCAGCGGTGCGGGTGTCTGGTTTCAGAATTTCTTCAGCCGCATCTCTGCCGCTCTGGCATGCGCCTGCAAGCCTTCGCCGTACGCCAGCTCGGCCGCGATTTTGCCGAGTACCTGCGCGCCCTGCTCGCTGACTTCAATGATGCTGCTGCGCTTTTGAAAGTCATACACCCCCAGCGGGCTTGAAAAGCGCGCGGTGCCACTGGTAGGCAACACGTGGTTTGGGCCGGCGCAGTAGTCGCCCAGGCTTTCGCTGGTGTAGGCGCCGAGAAAAATCGCCCCTGCGTGGCGCAGCAGCGGCTCCCATTGGTGGGGGTTAGCGCTTGAGACTTCCAGGTGCTCGGGCGCAATGCGGTTGCTGATCTCGCACGCCTCTTCCATGCTGCGGGTGTGAATCAGCGCGCCGCGCCCATTGAGGGATTTGGCGATGATGTCTGCGCGCGGCATGGTCGGCAGCAGGCGGTTGATGGCACCCTGCACAGCGTCAATGTAAGCGGCGTCAGGACACAGCAAAATACTCTGCGCCAGTTCATCGTGTTCGGCCTGGCTGAACAAATCCATGGCGACCCAGTCTGCCGGGGTGCTGCCATCGGCCAGCACCAGTATTTCCGACGGTCCGGCAATCATGTCGATACCCACGGTACCGAAAACACGCTTTTTGGCACTGGCAACATAGGCGTTGCCGGGGCCGGTGATCTTGTCAACTTTGGGCACAGTCTGGGTGCCGTAAGCCAGCGCGGCCACAGCCTGCGCGCCGCCAATCGTGAAAACCCGGGACACGCCAGCCAGGTAAGCGGCCGCCAACACCAAAGCGTTTTTTTCACCTTTTGGCGTGGGCACAACCATGATGATTTCGCCAACCCCCGCAACGTGGGCCGGAATCGCATTCATCAGCACCGATGAGGGGTAGGCGGCTTTTCCACCCGGCACATAAATGCCCACGCGGTCCAGCGGCGTGACCTTTTGGCCCAGTAGGGTGCCGTCTTCGTCGCGGTAGCTCCAGCTTTCACCATTGGCCTTTTTTTGCGCTTCGTGGTAAGTGCGCACCCGCCGGGCAGCGGCTTCAAGCGCCGCGCGCTGGGCCGGGGAAATCACTTCAAACGCGGCTTTGAGCTCTGCTTGCGTGAGCTCCAGCGCGCCCATGTGCGCAACTTCCAGCCCATCAAAGCGGGCGGTGTAGTCCAGCACGGCGGCGTCGCCACGCGCTTGCACGTCGGCCAGTATGTCGACTACGCGCTGCTCAATGGCTGCGTCGGTGTCAACAGACCAATGCAGGCGCGCCTTGAAATCAGCATCAAAAGTACTTGCAGCCGATGAAAGACGGAGGGGAGTAGCTATTAATTTCATAGCGATCACAGTTTGATTATTTGTTCACTGCCAATGCAAAAGCATTAATGATTTTGCGAATCGGGGCCTGCTTGAGTTTGAGCGCGGTCTGGTTCACCACCAAATGTGAGCTGATGTCCAAAATGCGTTCGACCTCGACCAGGTGGTTGGCCCTGAGCGTGTTGCCGGTGGACACCAGATCGACAATCGCGTCCGCCAGACCGGTCAGCGGTGCCAGCTCCATGCTGCCGTAAAGCTTGATCAAGTCAACGTGAACGCCTTTGGAGGCAAAAAAGTCGCGCGCAATGGCCACGTATTTGGTGGCCACCCGCAGACGCGACCCTTGGCGCATGGCGGCTGAATAGTCAAAACCCTGCCGCACCGCCACACTGATGCGGCATTTGGCAATTTGCAGATCCAGCGGTTGGTACAAGCCCTGGGTGCCAGACTCCAGCAAGGTGTCGCGCCCCACCACACCCATGTCAGCCCCGCCGTACTGCACATAAGTCGGTACGTCCGTCGAACGCACCAGCAACACACGCACATCAGCCTGGTTGGTGTCCAAAATCAGTTTGCGTGATTTTTCAGGGTCGTCCAATACCTCAATGCCGGCGCTTTTGAGCAGCGGCTGGATATCGTCAAAAATGCGTCCTTTGGACAGCGCAATCGTTATCATGATTTGACCCTTTCGATGTCAGCGCCGATGCCGCGCAACTTGGCCTCCATCTGGTCGTAGCCCCGGTCAAGGTGGTAAATACGGTCTACCAGCGTTTCGCCGTCGGCCACCAGGCCAGCAATCACCAGGCTGGCAGAGGCCCGCAAGTCAGTTGCCATGACGGTGGCGCCGGAGAGTTTTTCCACGCCTTCCATGACGGCGACCTTACCTTCAATCTGAATCTTCGCGCCCAGGCGCACCATTTCGTTGACATGCATGAAACGGTTTTCAAAGATGGTCTCCAGCACCGTGCTGGGCCCGTGCGAAATGGCATTGAGTGCCATGAATTGTGCCTGCATGTCGGTCGGGAAACCGGGGTATTCGGTGGTGCGAAACGACTGCGCCTTGAGGCGGCCCTGCGCCTGAATGCGCACAAAACCTTCACCGGGGGTTACCACGGCGCCAGCCTCGCGCAGCTTGTCAATCACGGCATCAAGGTGGTCGCTTCTGGCATGCAGCAGCGTCACGTCGCCACCCGCCGCGGCCACCGCACATAAAAAAGTACCGGCTTCTATGCGGTCGGCCACCACGCGGTGCGTGCAGCCGTGCAAGCGCTCCACGCCCTGGATGCGGATGCGGCGCGTGCCCTGGCCTTGGATGTGCGCGCCCATCCGGATCAGCATTTCAGCCAGGTCGGAAATCTCGGGTTCCTGTGCAGCGTTTTCAAGAATTGTCTCGCCTTCCGCCAGGGTTGCCGCCATCAGGAAGTTTTCAGTGCCTGTAACGGTAACCATGTCGGTGGTGATGCTGCAGCCCTTCAGGCGCCCGCGTCCGCCGTTGCGCTCCGCTGGCAGTTTGGCAATCATGTAGCCATGTTCTACCAATATCTGCGCGCCCATGGCCTGCAGACCCTTGATGTGCTGCTCAACCGGTCGCGAACCGATGGCACAACCGCCTGGCAGCGACACCGTGGCTTCACCAAAACGCGCCAGCAGGGGGCCGAGAGCCAGCACCGAGGCACGCATGGTTTTGACCAGCTCGTACGGCGCCTCCGGCGAACTCAGGCCGCCCGCGTTGATCGTGACGGTGCCGGGACTGGTCTGGCTACGCTCTGCCCTGACACCCATGTTGCGGACCAGCTTGAGCATGGTCACCACGTCCTGCAGTTGCGGCACATTTTCAAGCGTGACAGCGTCGGAGGTGAGCAACGCTGCGCACAGCTCTGGCAATGCAGCATTCTTGGCACCCGAAATGGCGACAGTGCCTGTCAGCGATCTGCCGCCCTTGATAAGTAACTTGTCCATTGTTTTTATATAAGGTTTTTTATGATGCCGCCTGGGCAGCCCATTCAGCAGGCGTGTAGGTTTTCATGGACAAGGCATGCACCTCATCAGTCTGCATGCGGCCGCCCAGCGTGGCGTACACCCGCTGGTGGCGCTGGATCAGCCGTTGCCCCTCGAACACACTGGAGACGATGGTGGCATACCAATGCCGCCCGTCGCCCGACAGTTCAATGTGTTCGCAGTTCAGGCCGGAGCCGATGATGGTTTGGAGTTGATCGCTGGTCATAAGTTATTTACTCAGGCGCGAAACGAGTGTCTTCGCAAATAGGGGCTGCGGGACTGGCTTTGCCAGCCCGCAGGCGCAGCGCCCCCTCGGGGCTGGAGCCTGCAGCTCCAAGCCTGCTTGCGCAGGTTTGGACTGGCGACAGAAACGAAGCCTCTGGCGAGCGGGGGCCCGCAAGGTGCAGAGAACTACACGAAGTGAGTGAACGTGGGGGCATTAGTGTCTGATTTTGTAGCCGGTACGCAGCATGTTGACGGCAATCGCGCTGACGATTAGCAGCGCCGCCAAGACGATTCCCAGGCTCAACCAGGGAGACACATCGCTGACGCCAAAAAACCCGTACCTGAAACCGTCAATCATGTAGAAAAACGGATTCAGGTGGCTGACGGTTTGCCAGAAAGGCGGCAGTGAATGAATCGAATAAAACACACCGCTTAAAAACGTCATGGGCATGATGACAAAGTTTTGAAACGCCGCCATCTGGTCAAACTTGTCTGACCACAACCCGGCAATCACCCCCAGCGCGCCCAGCATGGCCGCGCCCAGAACCGCAAACAGCACAATCCACAGCGGCGCTGCAAAACCGGGTTGGCCAAAATACACGGTCACCGCGAAGACGCCTGTGCCAACCAGCAGGCCACGCGCAATCGAGGCCCCAACATAAGCACAAAACCAGTGCCAGTGCGACAGCGGTGTGAGCAGCACAAACACCAGGCTGCCCATGATCTTGCTTTGTATCAACGACGACGAGCTGTTGGCAAACGCGTTTTGCAACACACTCATCATGACCAGCCCAGGCACCAGAAACGCGGTGTAGCTGACCTGGCCATAGACCTTGACCTGGTCTTGCAGCACATGACCAAAAATCAGCATGTACATCACGGCGGTGAGCACTGGTGCGCCTACGGTCTGGAAACCGACTTTCCAAAAGCGTAAGACCTCTTTATAAAACAATGTCTGCCAACCGTTCATGCTGCAATCCCCACCTTGCCGGACATGACGTCCAGAAACACATCTTCAAGATCCGCCTTGCGGATTTCCACATCTTCGGCCACCAGGCCAGCCTCACGAATGGCCGCCAGATACTGCTCAATTTCATGGGCGTTGTGCGCTGGAAACTGCACAATGCGGCCCGTGATGCGGGCTTGACGTGCCAGCTCTAGGGGCAGTTCGCTGTCAATTTTGAAGCGCAGCACATTCGATGACGCCGCCTTGAGCAAATCCGAGGTTTGCGCGAGTGCCACCACACGCCCCTGCTTGAGCATGGCAATGCGGCTGCACAGCGCTTCAGCTTCTTCAAGGTAATGGGTTGTCAGCAGCACGGTGCTGCCCTGCCTGTTGAGTTTGGCAATGAACTGCCACAGCGTTTGCCTGAGCTCGACATCAACGCCGGCGGTGGGCTCGTCCAGCACGATCACCTGCGGTTTGTGAACCAGCGCCTGCGCCACCAGCACACGGCGCTTCATGCCACCCGACAGCTGGCGCATGTTGGCATTGGCCTTGTCAGCCAGGCCAAGGCTGTCGAGCAACTCGTCGATCCAGGCGTCGTTGTTTTTGATGCTGAAATAGCCCGATTGAATATGCAGCGCCTCGCGTACCGTAAAAAACGGGTCGAACACCAGCTCTTGCGGCACGATGCCGAGCTTGCGGCGGGCATTGGCATAGTCGAGTACGACGTCACTGCCGTGTACCGTAACCGTGCCACTGCTGGCCCGCGACAGACCGGCCAAAATACTGATGAGCGACGTCTTGCCCGCGCCATTGGGGCCCAGCAAGCCAAAAAATTCACCTGGCTGGATGTCAAAGCTCACCTCATCGAGCGCACGGACGACCGGGCTGTTTTGATGCTTGGCGTTGGGATAGGATTTCGAGACGGACTTGAATGAGATTGCTGGCATGAGCCGAGTATTTTAAGGGCTGGACGTTATCAGGCTTTCAGGCCCACAATGAAGGCCTTGCCGATGGTGAAACAGCGCGTCGCTGGGGCCGCTCAGGGCGTCGGTGGAATCAGCTGTGCGACGCCGTACAGCCTGGCCAACTGGCGCAAACGCGGGGGCAACGCCTGCACCGAAAAAGTCTTGCCCGCAACCAGAGCTTCACGCCTGCACGCCAGCAAAATAGCCAAAGCAGAGGAATCAAATACTCGCAAGGCGCTGGCATCAGCCACCACCGCGTCAGACTGCGACCGCACCAGATGTTTCAGGTTCTGGGCGAATCCGGCAGCTACTTCGTGGGTAAGCTTGGGAGGCAATGCAAGCATGGCTGGACGACAGGTCAGGATTTCTTGCTGGCCACGTTGGACTTGTTGCGCTGTGCGAGTGACGCAATCAGGCCGTCCACGCCTTTGGCGTTGATTTCCTGCGCGAACTGCGTGCGGTAGGTTTCTACCAGCCAGACGCCCAGCACATTCAGGTCATAAATTTTCCAGCCAGTGGCTGTTTTTTCCATGCGGTAATCGAGCTGGACCGGATCACCGCTGCCCAGAACTTCAGTGCGCACCACAACTTCAGTATCTGCAGGTGCCGCGCCGCGTAGCGGCTTGACGTTGATGATCTGCTCCTTGACTTGCACTAAAGCACCAGAGTAAGTACGGATCAACAGGGTCTTGAACTCTTCCTGCAGGCGCTTTTGCTGGTCGGGTGTGGCCTGACGCCAATTGCGGCCTACTGCAGAAGCCGTCATACGAGTGAAGTCCACGTTGGGCATGATCTTGGTGTCCACCAACGAAATGACCCGACTCATGTCACCACCCTGCACGGCCTTGTCGGCTTTGATGTTGTCCAGCACATCGACAGAAATACGCTTGATCAGCGCATCCGGTGCCTCGTCAGCCGCGCTAACAAAAGGCGCAGCAGCCAGCAATGCCAGGCTGAGAGAAGCGCCAACTAAAAGGCTGAGTGTTCTGCGGTTCATGGTATTCCTTGATTTCATTGAATTGAATTGAAGTGATTTGTCGCGCCATGCGAACCCTGCTTTGAGCTAGCTAGTTGAGAAGCCATCTGAAGAATTGGTTCGGCGGAGACGGTGAAGTTTTGGGTAAGTCTCGTAAAGGTTGTTTACAAAAACATCACGGGACTTTAGGCGCTGCGGGACTGGAAACATCGACAGGCCTTGCGTCTGCAGGAGCCGCGCCGCCCGCAGGCACCGTCTCAGGCAAATCAAAACGCTCTTCTTTTTCAGCAGGGTCACGGCCTACCAAACTGCGGCGGCGTTGCAAGTATATTTCTCGCGCAAAGCTGTATTTGTCGAGCGCGGCGCCATCCAGAACATCGCCAGCATCCAAAAAATTGGCCCGCAAATTAACCGCGCCCAAGGCGCTCAACGAGTTGCGTAGCGGTACGTCCTTTGAACGGGTCACGAGATTACCGTTTATGTCCACCAGCGTCCCCACAGAGTCGCGAATTGTCGATGGACCCAGGACAGGCAGCACAAGGTAGGCACCAGGCGCAACACCCCATACGCCCAGTGTCTGCCCAAAATCTTCGCTGTGCCGCGGAATTTTCATTTCACTGGCCACGTCAAACACGCCGCCCAAGCCCCAGAACGTGTTGACGGTCACGCGAAACAAACTGTCTGTCGCATCAGTTCCGTGCAGTTGCAATACGTTGTTTACAAGCGACCAGGCATCCGAGATGTTGCCGAAAAAATTGGTCACGCCACGCCGGATCAATTGCGGCGTGATGTCCCGGTACGCCACCGCGACGGGCTTGATGACGGCGCGGTCAAGTTCATCGTTAAATTTGAAAACGGTTCGGTTAAAAGGCTCCAGCGGATCAGCGGGGTTGCCCGAGCTGGTGTTTGGTCCGGTTGCGCAGCCTTGCAGCAACACCAGTGCAAAGGCGGCTACCACACCTGATAACAACGGCTTGATCGTGATTCTTGTGGTCATTTTTTTTCTTGCGTCCCTGATGGCGGTGCAGTTCCTGATCCAGAGCTGCTGTCCGCCGCTTTACTGTATAAAAACTGGCTGATCAGATTTTCAAGCACCACGGCGGACTGTGTTTGTTTGATCACATCCCCACCGGCAAGATTTTTTATGTCACCACCAGCCTCCACGCCGATGTACTGCTCCCCCAGCAAACCGCTGGTTAAAATTTTAAGGGAACTGTCTTTCGGAAAGGCGTAACGGGTTTCCAACGCCAGGTTAACGCTCGCCTGGTACGACTTGTCGTCAAAAACAATACTTTCAACCCGGCCCACCACGACACCAGCGCTTTTGACGGCAGCCCGCGGCTTCAAGCCCCCGATATTGTCAAATTTTGCGGTGATCTTGTAGGACGAGTCGAAATTGAGAGACAGCAAATTGGCAGACTTGAGCGCCAGAAACAGAATAGCCGCGCCTCCAATCAGGACAAACAAGCCAACCCACAAGTCATTTTTTGAACGCTGCATGATTATTCTTTCAGAGACTGGGTGAACCGCACGCACGTCGGGCAAAATCCTGGCAACCTCCTCGGCCTGTATTTTGGCACGGCCTGTATGAATGGGCGTTTGGACATTTAAATACTGAACATCAAGGTGGTCAACAGGAAATCCAGACCCAGAACGGCCAGCGATGCCACGACCACCGTACGGGTGGTAGCACGCGACACGCCCTCTGGCGTTGGCTGGGCTTCAAAGCCCTGGTACAGCGCCACAAAGGTCACCGTGACGCCAAAGACAAAGCTTTTGACAATGCCGTTTCCGACGTCGCGCCAGACATCCACACCGGACTGCATCTGGCTCCAGAACGAACCAGCGTCAATGCCAATCATCACTACGCCGACGAGCCAGCCGCCCATGACACCAACCGCACTGAACACCGCAGCCAACAGCGGCATGGCGATGATGCCGCCCCAAAAGCGCGGTGCCAAAATTCGCCGAACCGGGTCAACCGCCATCATTTCCATAGCCGACAACTGCTCGCCGGCTTTCATGAGGCCGATCTCGGCGGTCAGCGCCGTGCCGGCACGCCCGGCAAACAGCAACGCAGTGATCACAGGGCCCAGCTCCCTGACCAGGCTCAGGGCCACCAACAGGCCCAGCGCCTCTGAAGAACCATAACGCTGCAGGGTGTAGTAGCCCTGCAGGCCAAGTACAAAACCCACAAAAAGGCCAGACACTGAAATGATGGCCAGCGAATAGTTGCCCAAAAAGAAAATCTGGTCACGCACCAGGCCAAAACGCCTGAGGGCAGTGCCGCACAAGGCGAGAAGTCGAAAAAACAACCGTGTCGCGTTGCCCAGGTTGCCCAGTTGCCCACGCACCGCGAACCCAAGGTCTGACACCAGGTTTGATTTGGCCTGGTTCATGAGCGACTGCCTTTTTGCACCGAGGTGTTCACCCCAAAATCACTTTCGACGTCTGGGCCAGGGTAATGGAACTTCACCGGGCCTTCACTCAGTGCATTGACAAACTGGTGCACCAGCGGGTCGGCAGAGCGCCGGACTTCATCGGGCGTGCCCTGCGCTGCGATGCCACCATTGGCCAAAATGATGATCTTGTCGGCAATGCGGAATGTCTCTTCAAGATCATGCGACACCACAATGCTGGTAATGCCCAGCGTGTCATTGAGCTGGCGGATCAGCTGTGCAGCGGTACCCAGCGAAATGGGGTCAAGACCGGCAAACGGCTCGTCGTACATGATGAGCTCCGGGTCCAGCACAATGGCTCTGGCCAGTGCCACACGCCTGGCCATGCCGCCAGAGACTTCGCTTGGCATCAAATCGCGTGCGCCGCGCAGGCCCACGGCGTTGAGCTTCATGAGCACGATGTCGCGAATCAGGGCCTCGCTCAGGCTGGTGTGCTCGCGCAGGGGAAAAGCCACATTGTCAAACACACTTAAGTCAGTGAATAGCGCGCCAAACTGAAACAGCATGCCCATACGCCGACGGGCGGCATAAAGCTCGGACTGGGACATGTCGCCGACGTTTTTGCCGTCAAACAACACGCCGCCGTGGCCGGCCTTTTGTTGCCCGCCAATCAGACGCAACACGGTGGTCTTGCCTCCGCCTGAGGCGCCCATCAGCGCGGTGACCTTGCCACGCGGCACCGACAACGTGACCCGGCTCAAAATAACGCGGTCGCCACTTGATGCGGGATACGCAAAGGTTACGTCCTGGAAGTCAACCAGCGGGGACTCAATGTCAGGGCAATGGGCGGAAATGTCAGGCATGAAAGGATCAGGGCCAAGGGGATTTTCGGCATGGCCGAGGAATTGCCGTAATGATAAAGGCATTGCCTGATCTGGCTGCGATACAGGATTTAGGACTACAGCGCGTGTCGATTTACTCCTTAATTGTTAGCGTACAGCCGCCGTATTTGTTGCCGCAACAGTCTTTTGGGCTGCTCATTTAGCAGGCAAATGGCCCGGGGGCAGACAAGTCATTCAAAGCAGAGGTACAAAAGCCACAGAACTGGCGACTCAGCATAAAAAACGACTCTTCTGCAGCAAATACGAGGGCTAAACGCTACATTTTTTATAGCACTTCTGACAATTTGAAGGTCTTAACGCGGCAAGTCGCTGTAGCCCATCAAGAATTCATCGACAGAACGTGCGGCCTGGCGACCTTCCCGAATGGCCCAGACCACCAGGCTTTGTCCCCGGCGAATATCGCCAGCGACAAACACCTTGGGCACGCTGGTGGCGTAGCCGCCAATGAAAGCATCGCTGGCTTTGGCGTTGCCTCTGGCGTCTTTCTCAATGCCGAAAGATTCAAGAATAGACGCTACCGGCGACACAAAACCCATCGCCAGCAGCACCAGATCGGCCTTGAGCGTCTGCTCTGAGCCGGCTACTTCAACCAATTTCCCGCCAACCCATTCAACCCGAACGGTCGTTAAACCGGTGACTTTTCCGTTTTCGCCAATCAAGGCCTTGGTAGAAATTGCGAACTCGCGCTCACAGCCCTCCAGATGGGACGACGAGGTGCGCAGCTTGACTGGCCAGTACGGCCAGGTCATCGGACGGTTTTCTTCTTCTGGTGGTTGTGGCATCAGTTCAAACTGGGTCACGCTGACAGCGCCGTGGCGGTTGCTGGTGCCCACGCAATCAGAACCGGTATCGCCGCCACCAATCACGATGACGTGCTTGCCGTCCGCGCGCAATTGACCCTTGATCTTATCGCCGGCATTGACCTTGTTCTGACTGGGCAAGAATTCCATGGCGAAATGCACGCCGTCAAGTTCACGGCCAGGTACCGGCAGATCGCGTGACTGCTCGGCACCGCCGGTCAACATTACAGCGTCAAAATCACTTTGAAGTTGTACGGGTGAAATGGTTTCTTTGGCCCAGTTGGTGACTTTGGAGTCTTTGGGGAGATTGCCCACCATCACGCCCGTGCGGAAAACAACGCCTTCGGCCTGCATTTGCTCAACCCGGCGGTCAATGTGGATTTTTTCCATCTTGAAGTCGGGAATGCCGTAGCGCAGCAAGCCACCCACGCGATCGTTCTTTTCAAACATCGTCACGTCGTGGCCGACACGTGCAAGTTGCTGCGCTGCGGCCATGCCCGCTGGGCCAGAGCCGACGACGGCTACTTTTTTGCCGGTTTTGTGCCTGGGCAGTTGCGGCTTGACCCAGCCCTCGAGCCAGGCCCGGTCAATGATGGCGTGCTCAATCGACTTGATACCGACAGCCTCGTCATTGACGTTAAGGGTACAGGCCGCTTCGCACGGTGCAGGACAAATACGGCCTGTGAACTCCGGGAAGTTGTTGGTACTGTGCAGCGTGTCAATGGCGTTTTTCCAGTCGGCCCGAAACACCATGTCGTTAAAGTCAGGAATGATGTTGTTGACCGGGCAGCCGCTGTTGCAAAACGGCGTGCCGCAGTCCATGCAGCGCGCCGCCTGCTGACTGGCCTGCGCATCGTCCAGACCGACGACAAACTCTTTGTAGTTCTTCAGGCGCTCGGGCACAGGCTTGTAGCCCTCTTCGATGCGCTCGTAATCCATGAAGCCGGTGATTTTTCCCATGATCAGATCCTGATGAATATCGCGAAATTTTTAAAACATTTAAGGCTCTGGTCCAGTTTTTACAGGCGCCAGAAGCTATCAATAAAGTAGCAAGGTTACTTCGCAGCTACGGCTTCCTGGTTAGTGGCTACCTGGGCGCGCGTGGTCTCGGTGGCGGCTTCAAGCCGGCGCTCCTTACGCTCGATCAGGGCCCGCTTGTACTCATTCGGGAACACCTTGACAAACTTCAGGCGTGACTCGGACCAAGTGTCGAGCAACTCGCGCGCACGCTTGCTGCCGGTCCAGCGGTTGTGGTCTTGCAGCAAGCGCTTGAGGATTTCCTCGTCTGCCTCGCCCACGTGCCAGTCGGCCTTGTCATGCGTGTGCTGCTCTGCAGTGAGCACGACTTTGTCCATGGACACCATGGCGGTGTTGCAGCGTGTTGCAAACTTGCCGTCTTCGTCGTACACATACGCCACGCCGCCGCTCATGCCCGCAGCAAAGTTGCGGCCGGTTTTACCCAGCACGGCTACGGTGCCGCCCGTCATGTACTCGCAGCCATGATCGCCTGTGCCCTCGACCACTGCCGTCGCGCCCGAGAGCCGCACGGCAAACCGCTCGCCGGCCACGCCGCTAAAAAAGGCCTCGCCTGTCGTGGCACCGTACAGCACGGTGTTGCCGACGATGGTGTTTTTGACGGAATCGCCACGGAAGTCAATGCTAGGGCGCACCACAATGCGGCCACCGCTCAGGCCCTTGCCGGTGTAGTCGTTCGCATCACCGATCAGGTACAGGGTGATACCTTTGGCCAGGAAGGCACCAAACGACTGGCCACCCGTGCCTTCAAGCTGGATACGCAGGGTGTCGTCCGGCAAACCTTCAGGGCGCAAGCGTGTCAGCTCACCCGACAGCATTGCACCGACGGTGCGGTTGACGTTGCGCGTCACTTCAATGAACTGGACTTTTTCGCCCTTTTCAAGCGCGGCTTTCGATTTTTCAATCAAACGCACATCGAGCGCTTTTTCCAGCCCGTGTTCTTGCGTGGAAGTGTGCAGGCGCGGCACATCCGCCGGCACGTTGGGCTGATAAAACAGCCGGCCAAAATCAAGGCCGGTGGCCTTCCAGTGCGCAATGCCCTTTTGGGTGTCGAGCAAATCGGCGCGGCCAATCAGCTCGTCAAAGGTGCGCACACCGAGCTGGGCCATCAGCTGACGCGCTTCTTCGGCGACAAAGAAGAAATAGTTGACGACATGCTCGGGCTTGCCGCTGAACTTGCGCCGCAGCGCCGGGTCTTGCGTGGCGACACCCACCGGGCAGGTGTTGAGGTGACATTTACGCATCATGATGCAGCCCTCAACCACCAGCGGGGCGGTGGCGAAACCGAATTCGTCGGCCCCCAGCAACGCGCCGATGACCACATCGCGGCCGGTTTTCATCTGGCCGTCAGCCTGCACGCGGATCCGGCCGCGCAAACGGTTGAGCACCAGCGTTTGCTGGGTTTCGGCCAAGCCGATTTCCCAAGGCGAGCCTGCATGTTTGATGGACGACCACGGCGATGCGCCCGTGCCGCCGTCATGACCGGCAATCACCACGTGGTCGGCCTTGGCCTTGGCCACGCCGGCGGCAATCGTGCCAACGCCGGTCTCGCTGACCAGCTTGACGCTGATACTTGCGCGTGGATTGACGTTTTTCAGGTCGTGAATCAGCTGGGCCAAGTCTTCGATCGAGTAAATATCGTGGTGCGGCGGCGGTGAAATCAACCCCACACCGGGCACCGAATAACGCAGCGCACCGATGTATTCGCTGACCTTGCCACCCGGCAGCTGGCCGCCCTCGCCGGGCTTAGCACCTTGCGCCATCTTGATCTGAATCTGGTCAGCTGACACCAAATATTCAGCCGTGACGCCAAAGCGGCCAGATGCCACTTGTTTGATTTTGGATCGCAGCGAGTCACCGTCCTTCAGCGGCAAATCGACTTCCACAACTTTTTCGCCAATCACGCTTTTGAGCGATTCGCCTTGTTTGATCGGAATGCCCTTGAGCTCTTGCCGGTAGCGCGCAGGATCTTCACCGCCCTCACCCGTGTTGCTCTTGCCGCCGATGCGGTTCATGGCCACGGCCAGCGTGGCGTGGGCTTCGGTGCTGATGGAGCCGAGTGACATGGCGCCAGTCGCAAAGCGTTTGACGATTTCCTTGGCCGACTCGACTTCTTCAATCGGAATGGCTTTGGACGGGTCAATTTTGAACTCGAACAGGCCGCGCAGCGTCATGTGATTGCGGTTCTGGTCGTTGATGAGCTGGGCGTACTCTTTGTACGTATTCCAGTTGTTCGAACGGGTGGAATGCTGCAGCTTGGCAATCGCGTCCGGTGTCCACATGTGGTTTTCACCGCGCACGCGCCATGCGTATTCACCGCCGGTATCGAGCATGCTGCTCAGGACCGGGTCGTCGCTGAAAGCCGCGCGGTGCATGCGCAGCGCTTCTTCGGCAATCTCGAACACGCCCATGCCTTCAACCTGGCTGGCGGTGCCTGTGAAGAACTTTGCAATGGTCTCGCGGCTTAAACCAATCACCTCGAACAGCTGCGCGCCGCAGTAGCTCATATAGGTCGACACGCCCATCTTGGACATGATCTTCGACAAGCCCTTGCCGATGGCTTTGGTGTAGTTATAAATGGCTTTTTCAGTGCTCAAGTCGCCGGGCAGGTCCTTGTGCATTTCGGCCAGTGTTTCCATCGCCAGGTAGGGGTGCACAGCTTCTGCGCCATAACCTGCCAACACAGCAAAGTGGTGTACTTCGCGTGCCGAGCCGGTTTCCACCACCAGGCCGGCGGTGGTGCGCAGGCCCACACTGACCAAATGCTGATGAATCGCAGACAAGGCCAGCAGTGCAGGAATGGCCACCTGGGTCGCGTTCATGCTGCGGTCGCTGACGATCAGAATGTTTTTACCGGACTTGATGGCGTCGACGGCTTCAGCGCACAGGGAAGCCAGTTTGGCCTCCACGCCCTCATGGCCCCAGCCCAGCGGGTAGGTGATGTCCAGGGTGTAGCTTTTGAATTTGCCTTGCGTGTGCGACTCAATGTCGCGCAGCTTTTGCATGTCCAGCGCGTTCAACACTGGTTGTGCCACTTCCAGCCGCATCGGCGGGTTGACCTGGTTGATGTCCAGCAGGTTGGGCTTGGGGCCAATAAACGACACCAGCGACATCACAATCGCTTCCCGGATCGGGTCAATCGGCGGATTGGTCACCTGCGCAAACAACTGCTTGAAATAGTTGTACAGCGACTTGTTTTTATTAGACAACACGGCCAGCGGGCTGTCGTTGCCCATCGAGCCGGTGGCTTCTTCACCGTTAGCAGCCATGGGCGACATCAAAAATTTAATATCCTCCTGCGTGTAGCCAAAGGCCTGCTGGCGGTCCAGCAGCGTGTTTTCAACCGGGTGCAAATCAACAGCGGGCTTGGCCGGCACATCATCGAGACGAATGCGCAGGTTTTCCATCCACTGCTTGTAGGGCTTGCTGTGCGCCAGCGTGGCCTTGATTTCTTCGTCATCAATGATGCGGCCTTGCTCCAGATCAATCAGGAACATTTTGCCGGGCTGCAAACGCCATTTACGAACAATTTTGTGCTCTGGAATAGGCAATACACCGGATTCGGACGCCATGATGACCAAATCATCATCGGTCACGCAGTAACGGGTGGGGCGCAGACCGTTGCGGTCGAGCGTGGCACCAATCTGGCGGCCATCGGTGAAGACGATGGACGCCGGGCCGTCCCACGGCTCCAGCATGGCGGCATGGTATTCGTAAAAGGCTTTACGCCGTTCATCCATCGTGGTGTGCTGTTCCCAGGGCTCCGGAATCATCATCATCACGGCCTGACTGATGGGGTAACCCGCCATCGTCAGCAACTCCAGGCAATTGTCAAACGTGGCGGTGTCCGACTGATCGGCAAAGCTGATGGGGTAAAGCTTTTGCAGGTCAGCACCCAGCACGGGCGAAGACATCACGCCTTCACGTGCTTTCATCCAGTTGTAGTTACCCTTGACGGTGTTGATCTCACCGTTGTGCGCGACGTAGCGGTAGGGGTGCGCCAGCGGCCACTCCGGGAAGGTGTTGGTCGAGAAACGCTGGTGCACCAAGCCCAGCGCCGAGACGCAGCGCATGTCTTGCAAGTCCAGATAGTACGTACCAACCTGATCCGCTAGCAACAGGCCTTTGTAAACCACCGTGCGGCTGGACATGCTGGGCACGTAATATTCTTTGCTATGCGTCAGGTGCAGGTTTTGAATCGCTGCACTGGCAGTTTTGCGGATCACGTACAGCTTGCGCTCGAGTGCGTCCTGAACAATGACATCGTTGCCCCGGCCAATGAAAATCTGCCGCAAAATCGGTTCTTTTTCACGCACCGTGGGCGACATCGGCATGGTTTTATTGACTGGCACATCGCGCCAGCCGAGCAATACCTGACCTTCGACCTTGACAGCGCGCTCCAGCGCCTGTTCGCAGGCCAGACGTGAGGCGTGCTCTTTCGGCAAAAACACCATGCCCACCCCATACTCACCGGGCGGTGGTAGCGCAACACCCTGTGCGGCCATTTCTTCGCGGTACAGCGCATCCGGCAACTGAATCAAAATACCGGCACCGTCCCCCATCAGTTTGTCAGCGCCTACTGCGCCCCGATGGTCGAGGTTTTCAAGAATCTTCAAACCCTGCTGTACGATGGCATGGGATTTATGGCCTTTGATGTGCGCCACAAAGCCGACGCCACAGGCGTCATGTTCGTTACCACCTGAGTACAGGCCGTTGTCAGATAAGTCTTTAATTTCGGCAGCCGTCGTCATAGCGCACTCCTAATCAGTTTATTTCGCAGGGATGTCAATGATAAAGCCCAGCACCAGCGATACAAAGAAATTTAATTAGGGTCAGTCTCTAATTAATTACAAAATTAGCCAGTTCAAATTTAATTGGGGACAGATTAATTTTAAGAATTAATCCTAATTAAATCAACAGGTTGAGGGAATTTTACCAAGCACTGAACTGGACAGTGGCCTGCCAGACTTCGCTTTTTGAACGCGGCGCTCGGTTCGTTTTTGCAAATCTGCAACAAAATTTTTGTCGCCCAGCGCCCAGCCACTGAGTGCCGAGCTGGTTAGTGCGGCTTGCTGGTCGACACTAACACCGCTGCGCACCGTGTCAGCGTAAGCCGCTTCACGCCCAAAAGGCGTGTTGCCCAAAGTCCAGAACAGTGGATGCGGGGTGATGAGTTTGTCTGCCCGCAAGCCGGCATAGTGGCCGTGGCTCGACCACGGATAGTCTTTAGCTTCTGCCACCAGCCCTGCGCGCACCGGGTTCAAGTCGATGTAGGCCATGCAGGGCAGCAAGTAACGGTCGGTCTGGATGAGGTTGGAGCGGTAGCGCCCTTCCCACAGCGTGCCCGAACGGCTTTGCAATTGGTTGAAATAGCGAACATAGCTGCGGCCTACGGCCTGCATCATCAGCGGCAGGCCGCTAGCTGAATGCGGGGTGGCCAGCAGATGGAAATGGTTGCCCATCAAGACATAGGCATGGACGGCCACCTCAAACTTTTTGGCGCTTTCATCCATCAGCGCCAAAAGGTGGGCGTAGTCAGCCCCTGTTGAAAAGATCAGCTGGCGGTTGTTGCCGCGCTGAATGACGTGGTGCGGATAACCAGCAAGGGTCAGGCGGGGTAATCTAGCCATACAGGCTCGAGCCTTTCAAGTTTGGGCAAACAAGGCCAGCCAACGCATGGCGTCACTGCTTGCAATTT